>NZ_JBFUAY010000032.1:0-52818 GCF_056406015.1 Rhizobium sp. P1_E1
CCCTGTGGGCCCCCTGTGGGCCTGCCTTGGTCCCGAGAAACGCCTGGCGGTGGCGGTATATTAGAGGCTACAACTTATAAGAAAATAATCTACAGAACAACGACCGAAAGGTGAATGAGCCGTATCGCAGCCCGCGACCAATGGTCACCGGAGCTGACAGTGAACACGCTTTTGCAGGCTTTCCGGTGCATTTTAATGCAGCTGCGGTTCATTATGAGACACCGCAACGTTCCGCGGGCAAGGACGAGGTGCGCATCCAGGAAGGCGTTGCTCCGCCAATGCACGACCGGGTTGCAGCTGCGGCGAAGGTTGTGCTCGTTCGGTCGTTGCCTGAATCCGATCCCGCGGCAACGAAGCGGCCGGCGAAAACTTGCGGTTGAGCTTGAAAAAACGCGTCCGCGCTCCGCACGGGGGCTGACGGCTGCTCATGAAATCCCGGAAACTTTCCGGGATTTCTCCTTGTGTCATTGCAGCCTCGCACCCTCAGCCCAGCAAGTTATCCATATGGATGTAGACGGTCAGCGTATCGCCGTCGGTGTGGTGCGAGTTTCCGTCGTTGATCCCGTAGCTGAAGGACTCGCTCACATGGCCGTCATGGTCGGGAAGCTTCGTTTCATCGAGCGTGTAGGCATAGTTGCCTTCCCGGTCCACGTGGATGACGCCGTAGTCGCCGGTCAGCGTCAGGCCGTGCTTGCCGACGCTTTCGTCGCCGAACCGGCGCAGAACCAAGGTGTCGTTGTCAGAGCTGTCGTTTTCGAGAAGATTGCCGCGATGGGCCTCGCCCGTATCGGTAAAGATCTTCAAATTGTCATGGACGGCGACAACAGCCGGATCCGCGGACGCCTCCGTGACTGCGGCAGCCTTGGCAACCGGGCTCGCCAGCACCGTTTCGACATTGGCGACCGTATGGTTGTTACTAACGGTGAAGGTGTGTGCGTCGACGATGGACGGCGATATAGCGGTGGCCGTGGTGCCGGTCTCGATCGTATTGTGGGTGAAGGAGCCGGAGGCCGGCCTATCGACCTTCAACGCCGCCTGCGAGAGGTCGTCGAAGACATTGTCGTGCACCTTGATATTCGTGCGGGTATAGCTGGTGCCGCTCGCGCCGCTGACGGCAACGCCCCATGCGCCGTCATGAATGTGGTTGCCTGAAATATCATAGTCCCGCGCATTGCCTTGATCGCCAAGGCCGACGCCGAAGGACCAGTCGTAGCCGTGAAATCCGGATATGTCGTTGTCGCGGATGGCGACATTCTTGCCGGCCGGCGCGCTGATACCGAAGCCGCCGCCGGTGAGAACATTGTCCTCGATCACGGCATCGGTGGCCCGCACCAGCGCGATCACGCCCTTGGGGCTATCGGCGTTCGTCTGGTCGAGATGGTTGCCCTTGATCAGAATATTGCTGCTGTCGTTCACCTGCACGGCATCGGCGGTCGAGCCGTTCGCGCTGGTCACGGTGTTGTCGAGAAGCTTGACGCCGGCRACCTTTTCGATCCAGAAGCCGTCGCCCTTGACGCCCGTTATCTTGCTGTCTTCGACCGTGACGTTCGTGCTGTTGCGGAAGGTGACGGCGCCGGCATTTTCCGACATTCCCGTCTTGGCGATCTCGACATTACGGACCGTCCAGTTCGTGACGCTGCCGCCATAAATACCGGCGGTCCCGGTATTCGATATTTTGAGGTTCTCGATGATGATGTTCGAGGCATAGAGACTGTGAATGCCGTCGCCGCCGCTGTGGATGACGGGCGCTGTCCCCGTCCCGTAACTGCCGATCTTGATCGGCGCGCTTTCGGTGCCGGAATATTTGATATCGAACTGCTCGTTGAACACGCTCCCCTTGGCAAGAAGCACACTGTCGCCCGGTTTCAGTTTCAAGGATTCCACTTTGGACAAAGTCGCAAAAGCCGAGTTCTGGCCCGTTCCACCGTTGCGGTCGGAGCCAGTCGCTGAGTTCACATAGTAGACTGTCATATCGCCATGTTGCCCTGTTCGTCGGATCGCTAATGTCGCCGCCGGGATCGTCCAGGATCGGCCGATCGGATGCGGCGGGGGCAACCGGCCACGGCAAAAAGGCGACAAGATGTTGTCAATGGGGCAATGAGCGCCTCGCAGGCCTTATTCCACAGGCAATGGCCTGGTGTGACGAAAGTTACAACTTGGGCCAAGAAATCGGCGACTTCGAGGTGAATAAATCGCGGCATGTTTGCGCGAGGCACACGTCGCCTTCCGTCTGTGCGCCATGTGATTCGTGCCTTCGCTTGCGCTCAGGGGGTCGGGAGCGCCGGCGACGAACGCCTTCAGCGTAAGCGAAAGACGCACTCCAAGGTGAAACCCTACCCCCTCGCCCTCAAAGCCGAGGTCAGCGGCAACCATGTCGCAGCGATGGGGAGACCTCAGGCCCTAGCCGCTTCGGCCTTGATCTTCGGCTTCAGCAGGATGATGAGAAGCAAGCCGGCGATGATGAGTGCCGCGCCTTCGAGGTGATAGCGTTGCAACTGCTCGCCGAGGATCAGATAGGCGAGCACGGCTATGAAGATGGTCTGAATGTAGAGGAGGACGCCCGCCCGAGCCGCGCCCAGTGCCTCGATGCTGCGATTGAAGAGGTAGTACATGACCGCCCCGCCGGGGATCGCGACATAGGCGAGCGCGATGAGCCCGCTGCCGTTGAGCGTCGAGCGCTCGTCTGAGAATAGCTCGAACAGGTAGAAGGGCAGCGCCGTCAGCACCGCCGCACCGAGCAGCAGCACCAGGAGCGCAAGGCGATTCACGTCGAATTTCGCGCGGCGGAGCAGGACGGTATAGAGACTGAAACAGAACGCGCCGGCGACGATCCACAGTTCACCCGGGTTGAAGTCGAGCCGCATCAGCGCGGCCGGACTGCCCTTGATGATGATGACCACGATCCCGAGAAAGGCCAGGATCGATCCGATCACCTGCCAGCGTCCCATCGGCTCGGCCAGCATCAAGCGGGCAAGGATCATGGTGATGATCGGGATCAGGGCGATGATGATGCCGGCAGTGGTGGCATCGGCATGTTCGAGGCCGACAAAAATCATGCCCTGGCAGATCGCCAGTCCCACGCCGCCAATAAGAAGCAGTTCGAGCGGGCGAGCCCACATCAGCGCGACCATGTCGGCGAAATGTCGGCGCACGATCGGCATCAGGATCGCGAAGGCGATCAGCACGCGCCAGAAGCAGAGCGCCCAGGGCGGCATCTCGGTAGAAACCCATTTCGCCGCGATATAGACGCCGGCCGAGAGCAGCCAGCAGAGAACGCCCACGGAATAGGCGGCGGCAAGCGAATTGCCTGCCGCCTGTTCCGTCCCGACCGTGTCGCGATGGACCGCCAAGACATTCATTGCCATGGCTCAGTTATGCCACAGTTTCGGTGGGCTGCACAGATGAGGCGGCGGCGCTCCGCCTGTTGCGGATGTCTCCATCGGGCCGATCAGGACGGGTCGCCGTGATGATGTGAGCCGCCCGGAAGGTTCAGACAGCCAGCCTCTACCCCCTCGCCCTCAAAGCCGAGGTCAGCGGCAATCGTGTCGCCGCAAGCGCCGGCAACGCGCCGCCGATCACGCCGATGGCGAGGCCCAGTAGGCCGGCGGTCAGCGCCACGTCGGTGGTGACGCCGAGCTGGAAGGCTATCTTGGTATTGTTGGCGCCCATCGTGCTTGCCTGCCAGCCATTGAAGGCGAGCCATGAGGCGAGGATGCCGAGCGCTGCCCCGGCGACCGAGAGAAGCATGGCCTCGACCCAGGTGGCAGTGAAGGCCGGCAGGCGGCCGAAACCCAGCAGGCGCAGCGTGGCGATTTCGACGGTGCGGTCAGAGACCGAGCTCATCATCGTATTCAAAGCGCCGGCGGTTGCCCCGACCGCCATCAAGAGCGCCAGCGGCCAGCCGAACAGGCGGATGAGGCTCGCGGTACGCTCAGATTGCGCGGCATAGAGGTCGGCCTCGGAGAGGGCGGTGAGCGGCGCACCAGGAAATGCGGAGAGATGCTCCTGCAACACAGGCAACCCGCCTGCCCCATCGAGACGCACGCGCAGGGTCTGCACCTGTCCCTGCCGGTCGAAGGCCGATTGCACCGCCTCCAGATCCGCCCAGATCTCGGATTCGAAGGCGTTGCCGCCAGAGGTGAAATGCCCGACGACCGTCCAGTCCACCGCACCGAGCCGCACCTTGTCGCCGACGGCGAAGCCGGAGAATTCATTGGCGATGCGGGCGCCGACGACGATATCGCGGGCGCCTGGTGAAAACAGCCTGCCCGCCGACAGCGTGGCGAGGTCGCGCAAGCCGGGGCCGGCCAGATCCATGCCCCGCAGCGACAGCGTCTGATCGGCGCCGTCGCTTGCCCTGGTGACATCGACGGCAACGACGATTTCGCGCGACAGCGCCAAGCCGCCTGCGGCATTCCGCGCCACGCCGATCCCGCCGGTTGCGGCGGTCAGGCTGCGGATCTCTTCGGCCGGCACATCCGACCCGGTTTCCTGGTTGGTGCCGCCGCCGAGGATGACGGCGATATCGGGCGAGCCTGCCCCGACAAGGGCGGCCTCGAAGCCACGCGCCATCGCCAAAAAGCCCGAGAGCACCGCCACCACGAGGGCGACCGACAGCACCATCGACAGCGAGATCCAGAGCCGCCGCGGCAGGCTGCCGAGATTGACTCTGATCATGAGAAAGATCTGCTTGAGCGCTGATGACATTGGACTATCTCGTTCTGAAGGCGTTGACGATGGGCAGGCGCATGGCGTTGAGGGCGGGGAGCAGGCCAGTCAGCAGACCAAGCCCCGCAAGGATCGCGACGGACTTCAACAGCACCGACAGACTGAAGGCGAGGCCGAACTCGGGGCCGATCAACAGCGTCGCAAGCCTGGCGAGAAGGAGCCCGCCCGCCCCACCGGCGGCGAAGATGAACAGCGTCTCGCCGAGCACCAGCGTCATGATCCGGCCGCGCGAAAAGCCCAGCACCTTCATGACGCCGATCTCGAAGCTGCGTTCCCGGATGGCGAAGAGCATGGTGTTCACCGTAATCATCAGGATGGTCACGAAGGCCGCGCCGACGACGAGGCTGACGATCAGGCCAACGTCGGCGAACTGACGCAGGAAGGCTTCGAGGAACTGCTTTTCCGATTGCGTCCGCGTCTGCGCCGCCGAGTTGGCAAACAGTGCATCGATCCGCGCCGCCAGCACGCCCGGCGACACGCCCTGGCGCGGGCGCACCACGAAGGCGTCGACCGTATCCTTGTCGCGCGCGCGGGCTGCATTGATCGTGTCGTAGCGGGCGAGCATGAAATAAGTGTCGGTGCTGGCATTCGCACCCTCGAAGATACCCGCGATCACGAAGCTCCAGTCACGACTGCCATCGGCCTTTATCAGCTGGCTGGTGACGCTGATGCGCTGGCCGACCGACCAGCCCTGCGCCTCCGCCAACGCCCGGCCGACGAGCACCCGGTCGCGGCCCTCTTCGAGCGCTGCGATCAGCGCGGACGTCAGCCCAAGCTCGTCGCCATTGGCAGCGGCAATCGAGCGTGGATCGACCGCGCTCGTCATGACGACATTCTTCTCCACCTCGACGAACCCACGCATGCGCGCGGTATAGGCGACCGCGGCGACATCGCCATCCGCAGCGATCCGGTTGAGATAGGCGAACGGCAGCGGCAGCCCCCGGCCCGATTTGTTGAAGACGCCGAGCAGATTGTCGCTGGCGCCGGCCGCCCCTTGGCTGCCGCCGAGGAAACTCGCCGTCAGGGCATAGATCAGGAAGGCGATGCCGACCGAGAACATCAGTAGTGTTGCCCTGAACCGCTTGCGGCAGGCATTGCGCCGCATGAGCTGGAAGAAGGTCATCGGCCCCTCCCTTGCTGCTCGACGAATTCGCCCTTGTTGAGATGCAGCGTGCGCCGAGCGAAGGCGGCGGCCTCGGGATCATGCGTGACCATGATGATGGTCTTATGAAGCTCGCGATTGAGAAAGCCCAGCATCTCCAGGATATCGTTGGCCGACTTCCGGTCGAGATCGCCGGTCGGCTCGTCGCAGAGCAAAAGGTCGGGATCGCCGACGATGGCGCGCGCGATACCGACGCGCTGCTGCTGCCCGCCGGACATGCTCGATGGAAACTGCCGCTGCCGGCCCGCAAGACCGACGAGCTCCAACACGGTCTCGACGCGGGCGTGCCGCTCCTTTCGCCCGAGCGGCTTCAAGAGCAGCGGCAGCTCGATATTCTCGCCGGCATTCAGCATCGGCAGCAGATTGTAGAACTGAAAGACGATGCCCATGCCATGCGCCCGCCATGCGGCTCTGGCGCCCTCGCCCATCTGCTCGAGATGGCTGCGGCCGATCCTGATTTCCCCGGCATCAGGGCTGTCGATGCCGCCGAGCATGTTGAGAAGCGTCGATTTCCCCGAACCCGACGGCCCCATGACGGCGATGAAATCGCCGCGCGCGATGGAAAGGTCGAGCCCGGAAAAGATCGGGATCGTCTCCGCGCCGATCCTGAATGCCTTCCGGACGCCGCGAAGCGCGATATAGGGTTCTTGAGAGTCGACCATCGCTCTGCTCCTTACTGATGGTCTGTGATATCCGCGGCCTGCGGCCGAAAGGTCGCAGGTCCGCCCGCCTGCGGGCCGAAATTTGTTGTTTCGTCCACCACAAGGCGGATGCGCGCGGCCATGGCGGGGCGCATGTCTGGCGGCGGCGAGGAGGGCGACAGGCGAAGCGTCACCGTCCCCTTCTCCCGCGAAATCATGGGCGCGATCTTCGATACTTCGACCGCAAACGGCTGGTCAGGAAAGCCGTCGAGCACCGCCTCCCCACGCAAGCCCGGCCGCATCAGTGCGATATTGGCCTCGGCCACATCGGCATCGATGACCATGTCTGTCATGTCGGCAATCGCAAGCAGGCTTTCATTCTCCCGCACGCTGTCCTCGCGCGACAGCACGGTGTCACCAACATGCGCGTCGAGCCGCGTGACGGTGCCCGATATCGGCGCCCGGACGGCCAGTGCCTCCACCTGCTCGCGCGCCCTCTCGATATCGAGATCCGCCTTGGCCACATCCTGCCGTGCCCGCAGGGCGGCATTTTCGGCAGTGTCGAAGGCCGTCCGCGCCTCCTCCAGCGTCTGCGCCGACATCGCATCGCGCCCGGCCAGCCGCTCGGTGCGCGTCAGGGAAGACCGCGCCTGCGCCAATTCGATAGTCTTCGCCGCAAGCGCCAGCCCCGCCGATTGCCGGGCGATCTCGGCCGCCTGAAGCGCAAAGCGGGCGCCCGCATCGTCGAGCCGCAGCAGCACCTGCCCCGCCGCGACCCTGCTGCCCGCCTCGACTTCGACGGCGACGATCCGGCCCTCATATTTGGAAAAGACGGTGGCGATATCGGGCGCCACGACGTAGCCGGAGCCGGTGACTTCCCGGATTGGCAAGGCCGGGCTCGCTGCTTCATCGGCAGGCAACGCCCGTCCGCGCTCGGCAGCAGCGCCGCCCTCGGCCGGCGCCTTCGCTCCACCAGCGGATATCGCAGAGTCGCTGTCCTCGAAGCCTGCAAGCATGCTTTCGATGCGCTCCAGCGTCTCTGGCCGATAGAAAAGAACCACCGCTAGCGATGCCGTCGCAGCAACGGCCAGCACTGCTCGAGGGATCACTCGCCGCCGGGCACGGCGCTCCGGCGGCTCTGTCTTGAAGGCCGCGGGCTCGATCGAAAGTGATCTCAGCTTGGCGGCAAGGTCTCGGTCATGTTCTGATGTCGTGTTCATGCCGCAAGCATCGCCGATCCGGCTGAAATCACGACCTCGAACACGTTCCAGACAGTCCTCGATCGCGATTGTGTACGTGGCAGCGCGGGGCATCCGGGTCAGCCCTCGTGGTGAGGAGGCCCGAAGGGCCGTTTCGAACCACGAGGGCGGGTGATTGCGTGGGGGCAGGCTGCATGCTGGCTGGATGAAGTGCCGGTGGCCAGCCCCGTCCTTCGATGCCCCTTAGGGGCGCCTCAGGACGAGGCGGAAGAGGACTGGCGTCACTTCAGGATGACACTGGAGGGAAGCCCGCGCCGCCCTTTTTCTGCCGCCAGGCGAGCGGCGTCATTTCCGTAACTCGGCGGAATTCGCGGTTGAAATTTGACTTGGTCTGGAAGCCTACCTCGAACATCACTTCGGTCACCGATTTCTGGGTAGCGGCAAGCAGCCGGCAGGCCTCGCCGATCCTGTAATCATTGACATATTGCGAGACGTTCTTGTCCATCGCCCGGTTGATCGCCGTTGAGATCTGGCGGGCGGGAATGCCGGCCTTACGGGCCAGCCGGTCGAGATTGAGATTGGCGTCGCGATAGAGCCTCTTTGCCTCCATCAGCGCATCGACCGTGGCGATCGTCTCCTTGTCCTCGGTCGTTTCGAGCTTCAGCGCCGCCTCCATCGTCTCGGCCGGCGCCCGGCTTCGGCTGGCGGCGGCGGCCGCAATGCCGAGGATGACAAGGACGGCAAGGTTGCTGACGCTGATCAGCGTCAGCGCATGCTCGCCATGCGTCCATGTGAAGTCGAGAAAGACGAAGATATCGACCGAGGCCGACAGGCACAGCGCCGCCGCCGCGAAGATGATTGCCCGATAGGCCGGCACCGCTCCCTCGAAGGGCGCAAGCCGAAGCGCATCCGCGCCCGGCCGCATCAGAAGCAGGATCGCCAGGGCATAACCGACGAAAACAAGCACCAGCGCGATATCGATCACATCCCGCCAGACCACCATCAACAAGAGGATGACGGCAGCGGGCACGGCATGCAGCGCAATCCGCGCCGCCAGCGGCCGCCGGCTCGTCCTCACCAGCCTGGAAACCCCGGCATACGCAAGCGGCGGCACCATCGCCGCGGTGACGGGCGCGATCACACCCACAGCCTGCACCCCGTAGCCCCAGCGCAGCCCGGAGAGGACGGATTGCAGCACGGCGAGCAGGATCAGTGCCAGAAACGGCCGGTTGGGCTGCGTCTCCTCGTCGCGCCGGAGGACGGTGACGAAGAGGACAAGCAGCAGAATGGCAACGACGAAGGGAAGCGGAACGAACAGCATGGCCTGGTAGGATCGGAGTGGCGAATAGATGGCCATCATTGCCGAGATCCTCACCCGGCGCGACCTCCATCATGTTTTAGGACGCGTTTTAGGCTGGGATTTTTTGTGAATGCCTGCCGTGATTCCTCGTCCGACCCTTTGGGCCGCCGGCCGCAACTCTCAATCCGCCGTTGAGGTCTGCATGGTTGTTTTCCAGCCAACCCGACAGGCTGTCGAGATCGGCGACATCGCAAGTCCGGGTGATCAGCGCGGGCACGACCGCCTGCGCCGTGTCTTTCGGAAAGTTGCTCTACGAGGACCTGCCTAGCCGAGAGCGCTTTGCGCAGCGCAAATCCGATCGACCAAAGTATCAAGATCGCCCCTTGGCGGGCGGTTCTTGGCCAGGCGCTGCTTGAGATGCATGATCGGCCCCGCCAGAATTTCATCAAGGCTCTCGGCGCAGGTGAAGTCGCCTGCCACGCTTTTGACCTTTGAGTTGTCAAAGATTGCCGACCACGCCTTGTCGCCCCGGAGAGGTCCAACCCACTCCGGATTGTAGCGGACCAAGGTGTCCGTCGGCACGTGTACGATCCTGGCCTCGACATCAAGCAATCTGGCGATCGCCGTTTGAATATCGTTCCAGATGTGGGCGCGGTCGGAGGTGATGTGGAAGATCTCGTTCAACGCCGCAGGCTTGCCGAAAAGCCCGACAAAGGGCACCGCAAAATCGACCGAGCGGGTCAGCGTCCAGGGCGTATGGCCATCGCCCGCCACGATGGTGGGCTCACCATCCAGCATGCGTCTCGCCATGACATCGCTGTCGCCCATCATGATGGGCAGGCCCGTGCGAACGGTGTGACTGGGACGTACGATGGTCCAGGCGAGATTCTGGGAATTCTTGAGCAGCGTCTCGCAGGCAATCTTGTCCTGGCTATAGCGCCAGTAGGGGTTGATCGCCGGTGTCTGCTCGGTAATCACGTAGTGGCGCGGTGGCTTTTCATAGACCGAGGCCGAAGAGATGAAGATGTACTGGCCACAGTGCCCCGCAAACACATCGATATCGCGCGCAATCTGATCGGGTGTAAAGGCAATGAACTGGCAGACAACGTCATAATTGGCTTTGGACAAGTCCACATAGGCGGGTGCCGCGAGATCGCCGACGATCGAGGTAACCCCCGCAGGCAATGGGTCGCCTCTCAAACTGCGGTTGTAGACGCTGACATGGTGACCCTGGGCCACAGCGCGCTCGACGCACGGATATGAAATCTGGCCGGTACCGCCAACGAAAAGGATTTTCAAAGCCATGGGAAGGACCTCGGTGTCGGATGTGGCGGGATATGCGGTCAGTCTTCATAGCGCGAAAGAAAATGGTCGTCTCCTGCAAAATCAGGCGCACCGGGTCACATCGTTTGATCGATCTGCCCCCTACCAACATTGTGACATTCCGCATAGGCCGATCGGTCGGCGTGAGGTTCGACCGCAGCCAACCATTGCCGATAACGCAAAGATCTCTATCTCAAGCGAATGACGCAGCTAATGTTTGATATCAGCACAAGACCGAGGCTCTCTTGAAAGATTATCTGCCCTATGCAGCCGGGGCGCTGGCAGGTTTGCTGGTCGCCTTCCTCATGTCTGGCCTGTTGGGGCTGACGGAGACACCGCATCTCGTGCTTTTTGCATTGCTGCCGGCAGTCGGCGGTGCGGTCGTTGAACGCGTTTGCCATCGCCGGCCGAACAATTCTTGAAGAGCTCCATGGCAAGGCTGAAAGAAATTGTCATTGATTGCGACATTCCCTCGCGTGTCGCCCAGTTCTGGGCGGAGGCGCTCGATGGCTACGAAGTGATGCCATATGACGACGACGAACTGGCCCGCCTGGCCGCTCTCGGACTGACGCCAGAAACTGACCCGACCGTGATGGTCGAAGGTCCCGGAACCCGCCTTTGCTTCCACCTCCGCCAGGGGGAACGTCCCGCCCGCAACCGGCTTCATTTCGATATTGCCACCCCCGATCGGGCCAGGGAGGTAGAACGGCTTTTATCCCTCGGAGCGACCTTCGTCCGGGAAGCAGATGGCTACACGGTCTTGAATGATCCCGAAGGCAACAATTTCTGCGTGGCGTCCGAATAGTCCGCGCCGCGCCGAAGCCGCGACGCAGGATGAACGGCACCCATCTCAGGACGGCTTGCCGGAGCCAAACCGGATCTCTCGCGGAATGTCTGGATCAGACGCGATTCAGGAACTCGATCACGCGGAGGGTGAGCAGCGCGGTCGCATCGGCGTCATAGGACGGCAGCGAGCTATCGGCAAAGTAGTGCTGATCGCCTGGGTACAGGAAAAGCTCCGCGTCTTCGACCTTCGCGACGATCTCGCGGGCGGCGTCGATGTCGCCCTCACCTGTGAAGATCGGATCGTTGTCCATGCCGTGGATCTGCACCGCGACGCCGTCCGGCCAGGGTCCGAAGGCCCACTCGCCGCTGATCGGCAGGCAGGAATAGAAGAGCAACGCCCCTCGGGCGCCGGGGCGTGTCTGCGCCAGCTTCTGCGCCGGCAGCACGCCGAACGAGAACCCAGCATAGACGAGCCCGGGCGGCAATTCGTCGGCGACCCGGACACCGCGCTCCCTGACTTCGTCGAATCCGATCTCCCCGATGTAGGCGAGACCCTCTTCGATGCTCGGGAATGTGCGTCCGTTAAACAGGTCAGGCGTGTGCACGATATGGCCGGCTGCCCTGATGTCATCGGCGAACGCGCGCACACCCGGGGTCAGCCCTTGTGCGTGGTGAAACAACAGGACCTCAGCCATACGGAGCCTCCGGGTGGGATAGTCGGGCAAACATTCTGCAACTCTACAGCGTCATTCCATCGCCGGAAAGACGTCAGGTGCGGGCCAGGCCGTCGATCGCCCTCGCCAGCTTCACGAGATCTGCGGCGTAGAACCCGGCGGCATTGAGACAGTTCGTCTCGAGCAGCTTCAGTCCCTCTTCCGTCCGACAGACATCGATGACATAAGCTTGGGAGTAGCCGGCGTTGATGTCGACCATGCGCTGCGCATCGTCATCAATCTCGTGGCGATGGACGACACGCGATCCGTCTTTGTAGAGCGAATAGGTGACGATCCGACCGTCGACGACCCAGAGACGCCATTCGCGCAGGATGCGAACGGGCTCGGTGAGCATCAGCAGCGTGTCGTGACGAAGTGAACCCTTGGGGATTTCATCTTCGTCGAGCGCCAGCACCCTCTCTGCCATACGGATGATCTCGCCGGTCGATTTAACATTTCCGGGCTCCTCCTTGCTGTCGTCGACCGGGCGCAGGAACCAGTCCCTGCCGTCATCCGCCAGACGCTGGGGGACATCCTGGAGTGTCAGGAACAGCGCATCAGCACCGTTGAGGAGGTAAGGGTGCCACGCCTGTTCGTGAACAAAAGGACGCAGTTTAAAAACACCCGGCCGGTAACCGTTCGCCTCGGCGTTCTTCCACAGCGTGTAGGAGCCGAACATGACCACTGAACCCGGATCAGCAACGACCGGCTCGGGGATGAGCTCGCCGACAAACGGTACGACCTTGTGCCATGTGTAGGAGATTCCGAGCTGGTCGAGCGCCTCGGCCAGCTTGTTGGTATCTTCGAACTGCTGGAGAAGCCACTGCATTCTGTTCCCTGCCTTTCTTACAATCCGTCGGACTATCAAAAAGCAATTTAAAAAGGAACAGCCGTAGTATTACAGCTATGTGTGGCAGCAGGAACCGTTTCCGATGTCGTCGGGCGAAGGCTGCAGGCGACTGTCGACACTTTGGCCGTTTCCTTCCGGCGGCAGGTCCATGGCGATGTTGGACGCGAAGAAGCCGTTCGGTTTCAACGTGAAGCCGGCATATTCCACGGGCATGATCGGAAAATCTTCGGGCTTGCAGACATGGGTATGGCCAAAGGAATGCCAGAGCACGACATCGGCATTCTCGATATTACGGTTCTGCTTGACATAACCCGGCAGACCGTCGCCGCCGGCGTGCACGTTTGGGTAATCGCCGCTCGCATATTTTTCCCTGGCATCGAAGGCGGTGACCCAGATGTGCTTCTTGGCGAAGCCGCCGCGCTGGGCAACGGTCGAATCCGGCTGGGCAAGCATGACAGGCGACGGCATGACGACAATCTTGTAGCCCGGCGCCTTGCCGACACTGTTCTGGATGTTGGGGTTGGAGACTTTCCAGTAACGGCCGGTCTCGCCATTGGCGAGTGCCGGGGAGTCGAGTTCGCGCTTCAGCACACGGGTCCTGGTATCGAAGACATTGCCATAGCGATTGTCTTCACCCCAGGGACGCGGCACGAACTCATGTTCGGTCACGGTATTGTCGCCGCCGTCGACATCCATGTGCAGGCGCGCATTGAAGAAATGTTGATGGGTCGGACCGCCGAGATTGTCATCGACCATGCCGCCCCATGGATAGGTTTCGCCGGTCGCGACCGCCGCCGTCTGGATGATGCCGGTGAGCTTGGCTTCGAGTTGGATCGTGCCGTCCTGGTAGAGATACCAGTAGAAGCCGTAATCGTAGTTGCCGACGGTTGCGAAGAAGGAGATGACGAGGCGGCGCGAACGGCGCACTTCGAAAATACCGTTGCGGAATTCGTAATGCTTCCAGAGGATGCCGTAATCTTCCTCATGCATGCAGATGGCGTTCTTCATGGTGAAGGGCTGGCCGAAATCATCCGCCGCCGGCACGTCGAAATAGTGAATATGGCCGAGGCAGTCGCAGCCGAGTTCGAGGCAATTGGCCAGGCGTCCGAGACCATATTCGCCGGCATCGAAGGCGCTCTTCCAATAGTGGTTCGCGGTCGGATCGGCGTAAGGCACGACCATTTCAGTGACACTGGCGCGAAAGACGACTGGCCGTAGCCTGCCCTGATCCTTGATGCCGAGTTCATGCAGAACGAGCCCCTCGCGCGGGGTGAACCCGACACGGAAACTCCAGTTCTGCCATTCGACTTTCCAGCCGTCGACAGTAAAGCTCGGCCCTTGCGGCTGAACGATATGCAGCGGCTTGAGATCAGGCCGCGGTTCCGGGAAGGTTTCGCGGCCATAATTGCGCTTCTTCCTCGGGACCGGAATGATCTTCTCATCGTCGACGAGATCGACCACTCGGTTGGCGATCAGATCGACCACCGCCACCACGCCCTCGATCGGATGCGCGTAGCCGTTGTCACGGATATCCTCGCGCCAATAGGACACGGCGCGGACGATGCGCTTTCCCTTCTCGAACTCGCGGCCAAAATAGCCCGAGGAAAAAGGATCGATCTGGATGAGCGGAATATCCTCGTCAGTAATGCCGCGTTTCTTGACGGCAGCGATCCAGCGCGGATCGGATTTGACGGTGCCTTCAACAGTTTCGAATTCGCACAGCATGATCGGCGGCTGGCCATAGGGCAGTTCATCGAGAGGCAGCCGGATATAGGAGCACACCGTGCCGGTAGTCAGGTCGACGATGCCCTCGAAGGTTTCGCCATTGCTGATGTCGCTTGCCAGGATGAAGGCGAGGCGCGGCAGCCTCTCGCCCAGGCGATGGGCGGCAAGATCCGCCTTGGTCGGCTCCTCCAGCCGGGTTATCGGAAAGCGGAAGGTGGCTGCGAGTGTCTGCGTATCCTTGAGTATGGCAACGGCAGAAGCGATCTCAGCGAGGCTCAGGGGATCGAGCGGATGGGTGACTGCGACAACGGCGTCCATTGGTATACCTCTTGGTTTCGGGCCTCTTGGTTTCGGGAGAGACGACGCACCATGGCGCGTCGCAAGCTGCGGTGATCAGGATCGACCGGAGCAGATCTGCGTATCGATCATCATCAGGTTTGGATGAATGCAGAACACCGAGCAGAAGGCGTGGGCCTCGACGGCAACCAGCAATGTTGCGCCGGCAAGGATCGCGACCGCGAGAACCAGAAGGCGATCGACGGGTGCACATTCAGCAACGGCACTCATTCAAAGACCTTTCCGAGCGAGGCGTAGAGAGCGGGGTTGGATCTCTTGATCCGGATCGCAAACAGCGCGCCAAGAATGCCCACCAGCACCATGGCATAGGGGAAAGCCTTGACGATCAGGCTTTCGCTGCCGGAAAGGAGTGAAAGATTGGAACTGACCAGCACCAGCGAACCAATGAGGCCGAGGAGCGCGAGCGTCGGAGCGATCATCGTGGTCCAGGCGCTGTAGCTGTTCGGCGTCTTGCGGAAGAACATGATGATCGCGACGGAGACAAGCACCTGCACCAGCAGGATACCGATACCCGCAAGCGCCGCCATCCACGAGAACACGACGGTGTAGGGATCGGCGCCGAAGATCACGAACAGGCCAAGGACGACGGCCGCGATCAGGCTTTGCAGCAGACCTGCAGCATAGGGTGAGCCATGCTTGGCGTGAACCTTGCCAAGCACCTGTGCGGCCAGGCCTTCACGGCCAAGGGCGAAGAAATAGCGGTTGAGCGTATTGTGGAAGGACAGGATGCAGGCAAACAGGCTGGTGATCAGCAGCACGTTCATCGCCTGGCTCGACCATGCGCCAAGCACGGAATTGGCGGCCGTGAAGTAGAAGCTGTCGAGACTGGCAGCCGCAGCAGCCTGCACCTTGCCCGGACCGTAGAATTGCACGATTGCCCAGGTGGAGAAAGCATAGAAGAGGGTGATGAGCAGCACGGCAACATAGGTGGCGCGGGGAATGGTCTTTTCCGGATCTTCGGCTTCCTCGCCGAAAATGGCCGTAGCTTCGAAGCCGATGAAGGAACCGATGACGAAGACCAGCGCCACACCAAGACCGGGCGCGAAGACCGACGATGGCGCAAAGGAGGAGAAGCTGATGCCTTCTGGTCCGCCGCCTGAAAAGACGATGGCAAGATCCAGAACCAGCAATATGGCGATTTCGGCAATCATGCAGACGCCGAGGATCGCGCCTGAGAAGGCAATGTTGCGCTGACCGCAGACCAGCACGACGACGAGTGCTGCGAAGGCCCAAGCCCACCAGGGCAGGACCAGCCCAAGCGGCGCTATGGCATTGGCCATGAAGAAACCGAACAGGCCATAAATGGCGATCTGAACCGCGCTATAGGTGACCAGCGCCATGAAGGCGCCACCCACGCCAGCCGGCTTGCCGATGCCATGGGTGATATAGGTGTAGAAGGCTCCTGCCCCGCCCACATGCCGGCTCATGGCGGTGAAGCCGACCGAGAAGAGCAGGTAGAGCAGGCCGGCAAGCACGAAAGCGCCGGGGACGCCTGCGCCATTGCCAAAAGCGAAGGCGGCCGGCGAAGCGCCGACGACGGCCGTGAGCGGCGCGGCCGCAGCAACGACGAAGAACACGATGTGGGCGAGGCCCACCGAGTCCTTGGCCAGACGACGCTCCGGCGATGATGGTGCGGGCATGCTTGCTTCCAGTGTCATGGAGAACCCCTCTTTGCTTGTCTGTTGCGAAGAAGGTAAGCGCGGCGATCTGGCCCCGAAATTGCAGTTTATGCCAATGAATCGATAATTCGCGCCACGAAGGTCACCGGAGACGCTGAAAATGGCAGTTGCATCGCATTTGATCAGCCGCATGCCCGCAGTTGCTTCAATTCGAGCCTCTGTCTTGATCCCGCTGGTGCAACAAATCGATAAAAGATCCGGGAAAACCGACCTTCTTCTGGCTTCGCACGGCATTCTGCGCTCGCAACTGGAAGACCCCTATGCTGTCCTGCCCATGGCGCGTTATGTCGCGCTGTTCGAGGATGCGGCGACCATAACCGGCGAACCGGCACTGGGAGCCCGCATGGGCACCGGATTCAAGCCCGCCGACATCGGCCCTATCGGCATGCTCTTTGCGCTCTCGCCGACCATTCGCAGCGCTTTCGAACGGCTGTCGAAATATGTCAACGCGGTCCAGGGCGCGACCAGTTCCGGCGTGTTCGAGGAGAATGGCGATTTTGTCTGGACCTACCGGATCGTCGATCCCAGCATGTGGCCACGCCGGCAGGACAGCGAATTCACGATTGCCGCCTCGTGTCAGCTCGTCCGGTCGTGCTTCCGCCGTGGCTGGCGGCCGATCGAAATCCAGCTTGAGCACCAGGCCCCGCGCGACGCCAGCGTGCTGGAACGCATCTATGGCGCGCCCATCCTGTTCGGCCAATCCGGCAACCGGATCGTCATGAACAAGGCGGATGCCGATCGTGTGTACCGTTCGGAAGACAAAAGCCTGATCGAAATCCTGGAACGGCATATCGGCGATCTGGTCAACGAGCCAGCGGCCGGTGATGTCGTCACGGAAAAGGTCCAGGCTCTGATCAGCATCTATCTCGGCCAAAGGCCGATCACGGTCGCAACCCTTGCCGCCGAACTGAAGATGTCGCCGCGAAGCCTGCAGCGCCGACTGTCGGAGGAAGGCGTGTCGCTTCGCGATCTCGTTCGCCAGCACCGCCAAACACTCGCCGCCCATTATCTCGGCGACCAACAAGTCGCACCGATGTCCGAGATTGCGCGTGTGCTAGGTTATGCAGACAACACGGTGCTCTGGCGTGCGCTGCGGTCCTGGGAGAAGAAGGGAAACCACCTATCTTCGAGACGTTGATCGAAGATGTAAAAGTAAAGCAAATACGATCGGACCGACAACGAAGACCGCCGATTGCTGCCCTACGGCCCAGCCCCAAAGAAGGCGAGCCGGGTGAAGATCGTGTAGTCCGCTTCCGATACCATCAGCGCGACAAAAACCAGCACCAGCAGCGGCGGCAGCAGGATGGCGTAGACGAGCGCCAGCCGTTCCCAGGCCATGTGCATGAAGACGGCGACGATCAGACCGGCCTTCAGCATCATGAACAGCAGGATCAGCGTCCACCTCAAGTAGCTCTGGACGCCGAGATAATCGACCATGTAGGACGCTGCACTGAGCACGAAGAGCAGGCCCCAGACCAGGAGATAGAGCCGGATCGGGTGCTGCTGTCCGGTGTGTGCTTGTGCGTGCACCGTTTGGCTTTGTGCATGCGCCGTTGTTTCGCTCATGACGACCTCACCACAGATAGAAGCCCTACCACAGATAAAAAAACGCGAAGATGAAGACCCAGACCAGGTCGACGAAGTGCCAGTAGAGGCCCATGATCTCAACGGCCTCGTAGCGGCCTTTCCGGCTGGTGAAAAAGCCGCGCCGTTCCTGGTCGAAATCGCCGCGCCAGACTTTGCGGGCGACGATGAGGAGGAAGATGACGCCGATCGTCACGTGGGTGCCGTGAAAGCCGGTGATCATGAAGAAGGTCGATCCGAACTGTGCCGCCCCCCACGGGTTCTCCCAGGGACGCACGCCTTCGGTGATCAGCTTCGTCCATTCGAAGGCCTGCATGCCGACGAAACATGCGCCCAGAACGGCCGTCAGCAGCATCAGGATCGCCGTCGTGCGGCGGTCGCGGCGATAGCCGAAATTGACCGCCATCGCCATGGTGCCGCTGCTGGAGATCAGCACGAAGGTCATGATCGCAATCAGGATCAGCGGCACGTCCTGGCCGCCGATATGCAGCGCGAAGACCTCGCTCGGATTGGGCCATGGAACGGGCGTCGACATGCGGGCGGTCATATAGGCGATCAGGAAGCAGCCGAAGACGAAGGTGTCGCTGAGCAGAAAGATCCACATCATCGCCTTGCCCCAGGAGGCGGTCTTGAAGGCGCGCTGATCCGAGCTGAAATCGGCGGCGACACCGCGCAGGCCGGCGGGCCTTACGTCTGGCTCACCGTGTATCCCGATAGTCTGTGCCATCTGCAAATCTCCTAGTTCAGAAGTGTGCGGCAGAGATCGACGAAATCATTTGCCCAGCCAGCAAAGAGCGCGAAGAGCAAGAGCCAGACGGCGAGCATGAAATGCGAATAAATGGCGGAAAGATCGACGCTGAGGCGCAGCCTCTCCGGCGCAATGTCGGTAGAGAATGCCCTGACCGTCGTGTGCGAAAGCACGGCAAGCCCGCCGAGGATATGCAGGCCGTGCAGGCCGGTGAGCATATAGAAGAAGCTGTTGGAAGGATTGTCGGCAAGCACGTAGCCGGCTGATACCAGCTCCCGCCATGCCTGGACCTGTCCGACGAGAAAAGCGACGGCAAGGACAAACGCGGCGGCAAGCGCCGGCCGCAGGTTTTCCATGCGGCCATGCCCCGCTTCTCGTTTGGCCCATTGCAGCGCGGCGCTGCTCAAGGCGAGTGCTGCGGTGTTCACCCAGAGGAGGCGCGGAACCGGCATTGCCCACCAATCGGCGGACGCCATGCGCATGAAATAGGCGCTGACGGCAAGACTGAAGACGGCGCCGACGACGCCGAGAAACACGAAGAGACCGATTTTCACTGCCGGCGCGGGCGACTGTTGCCGGTCGACGCCGTCATGAGCCGGCAGCTGTACTGACCCGGTTTCCAGCCAGGGCTTCGAGGTCAGCCGTTGCCCTGCCAGCCACCAGAAGATGATGGCGCCGATGGCGGCAAGGAAGACCAGGATGACGTTCATGCGTGGATCTCCCGGGTTACGCCGCCGCCTGACGGCACATTCTGCGGAATGAAATCCTCGGCCGCCCCCGGCACGCTGTAGTCATAGGCCCAGCGGTAGACGACAGGCAGATCCTTACCCCAGTTGCCATGCGCGGGCGGCGTCTGCGGCGTCTGCCATTCGAGCGTCGTTGCCCGCCATGGATTGCCGCCGGACTCCCTGCCCCGGAAAAGGCTCCAGACCAGATTGAACAGGAAGACCATCTGCCCGGCCCCGACGATCAGCGCCATGACGGTGATGAAGATGTTCAGAGTATGGGCCGAAGGCGGAACGAAGGCCGTCTCTCCCATCTCGAAGTAGCGACGCGGCACGCCGAGCAGGCCGAGATAGTGCATCGGAAAGAAGATCGCATAGGTGCCGAGGAAGGTGATCCAGAAGTGGATATGGCCGAGCACGTCGTTCAGCATGCGTCCCGTGACCTTCGGATACCAGTGATAGATCGCCCCGAAGATGACGAGGATCGGCGCCACACCCATGACCATGTGGAAATGCGCGACGACGAACATCGTATCCGACAGCGGCACGTCGACGACGACGTTGCCAAGGAAGAGGCCGGTCAGACCACCATTGACGAAGGTGACGATGAAGGCGAGCGCAAAAAGCATCGGCAGCGTCAGGTGGATGTCGCCGCGCCAGAGCGTCAGCACCCAGTTGTAGACCTTGATCGCCGTCGGGACGGCGATGATCAGCGTCGTGGTGGCGAAGAAGAAGCCGAAGGCCGGGTTCATGCCGCTGACATACATGTGGTGCGCCCAGACGACGAAGCTCAGCGCCCCGATGATGACGATCGCCCAGACCATCATGCGATAACCGAAGATGTTCTTGCGCGCATGCGTGCTGATCAGATCCGAAACGATGCCGAAGGCCGGGAGTGCGACGATATAGACCTCCGGATGCCCGAAGAACCAGAACAGGTGCTGGAAGAGAATTGGGCTGCCGCCGCCGTGCTGCAGCTGCGTGCCCATTTCGACGATGGCGGGCATGAAGAAGCTGGTGCCGAGCACGCGATCGAACATCATCATGACGCAGGCGACGAAGAGCGCGGGAAAGGCAAGCAGCGCCATCACGGTCGCGGTGAAGATGCCCCAGACGGTGAGCGGCATCCGCATCAGCGTCATGCCGCGCGCCCGCCCCTGCAGCACGGTCACCACATAGTTCAGCCCGCCCATCGTGAAGCCGATGATGAAGACGATCAGCGAGGAGAGCATCAAGAGGATGCCCCAGTCCTTGCCGCCAGGCGTGCCTGACAGAACCGATTGCGGCGGATAAAGCGTCCAGCCCGCCCCCGTCGGGCCGCCAGGCGCGAAAAAGCCGGCGGCGAGGATCAGCACCGCAAGCAGATAGATCCAGTAGCTCAGCATGTTCGCGTAAGGGAAGACCATATCGCGCGCGCCGACCATCAGCGGAATGAGATAATTGCCGAAGCCGCCGAGGAAGAGCGCAGTCAGGAGATAGATCACCATGATCATGCCGTGCATGGTGATGAATTGGTAATAGTGATCGGCATCGATGAAGGCGAAATAGCCGGGAAAGGCGAGCTGAATCCGCATCAGCCAGGAGAGCACCAGCGCCACCAGGCCGATTGCGATGGCGGTGATCGAATATTGCACGGCGATGATCTTGGCATCCTGGCTGAACACATATTTCGTCCACCAGCTATGTGGATGATAAAGCTCGACATCCTCGACTTCGGCGGAGGGGATGGCGCCAGCACTACCGGATGGAATGCTTCCGGATGGAATCTCGACCATGATCTCTCTCCTCCCTTTTCCCCGCCGGTTCCTTGAACCGGCACGCCGCCTGACCGGTTCAGTTTGCCGGCGGCAACGCTTCCGATGACGCCGTCAACTGGGTGAATGTCTGCTGCTGCCCGAGCCAGGTCTGGTAGTCCGCATCCTCGTCAACGACGACGGTGCCGCGCATTTGCGGATGGCCGACGCCGCAGAGTTCGGCGCAGAGAATCTCGAAGGTCCCCRTCCGCGTTGGCGTGAACCAGAAATAGGTGATCATGCCGGGGATCATGTCCATCTTGGCGCGGAATTCCGGCACATAGAAATCGTGGAGCACATCGACGGAGCGCAGCAATATGTGCACCGGCTTGCCGATCGGCAGATGCAGCTCGCCGCCCTCGATGATAACGTCGTCGAGACCGCTTGCGTCATTCTTGTCGAGGCCGAGCGGATTTTCCGGGGTGACGTCGCGCGTCTCGGCGCGGCCGAGCTTTCCGTCGGCTCCGGGCAGCCGGAAGCTCCATAGCCACTGCTGGCTGACGACCTCAACCGATGCGGCATCGGCAGGCACCGTGATGAACTGGTTCCAGACGATGAGGCCGGGTGCCAGCATCGCCGCGACGCCGAGCGCCGTTCCTCCTCCCAGCAGCAATTCCAGCCTGCGGTTCTCGGGCTCATAATGCGCCTTGTTGCCCGGCTTGTGCCGGAAGCGGAAGACACAATAGGCCATGAACGAAACCACCGCCACGAAGACGATGCCGGTGATCCAGAAGGTGATGACGAGGGTGCTGTCGATATAGGTCCAGTTGGACGCGATCGGCGTCCACCACCACGGGCTCAGCACATGGAACAGCACGGAGCCGACGACAATCAGGACGAGGATCAGCACGACAGCCATTTCCGCTCCTCCCTGAGCAGTCGACCCGTGAAACCGCATTCCGCAAAAAAGTCTGTTTTATTATCGCACAGATAGAAAATATCGGCAATTACGGCAATTTAGGCATGCGCCGCCGGCCGCGAACCGTCGTTTGGAGTATTGCTGCCCATCATTGGGAATACTGCTTGAGATAGGCGATGAGATCGGTGATCTCCTTGTCGTCCTTCACGCCGACGAAGGCCATTTTCGTGCCCTTCACCTTCGCTTTCGGATTGTGGAGATAGTCGCGCAGCACTGTCTCGTCCCAGACGAGACCGCCCTCGCCGGCAGCCTTCATTCCGGCCGAATAGGCAAAATTCGGATGCGTCCCGGCCTTTCTGCCGAACAGCTTGTTCAGCGACGGGCCGACCTTGTTCGTATCGGTATCGGCGACATGACAGGTCGCGCATTTCTTGAAAACGGTGGCACCCGCCGTCGCATCGCCCTCCTGCGCCCCGGCGTTACCAGGGAAAAGAGCAATCACGAATGCGCCGATCAGCAGAACAACACGGTAATCCATGGCAAACCTCATCCTCCTCAAGGTTGCCAGCCACTCACACCCTCCGTTATCTCTCGCGTGTGAGTGGTGGTTGTATGGCGTAAAGCTTAGTCCTTCACGATAGCAAGTCAATCGCTTCCACAATTGGGACGCGGGCCAGGCCTGGTCCAGTCCTCCCGGGCGGGTCCGTCACCCTCGAGGATTGGATATTGACGGCGGTATCGGCGACGACATACTTGACCGTCGGCTTCAAGGCCGCCCTCGAAACCAGCCCAGGAAAGGCGCGCAATGTCGATTGCTGAAATTCTGTCTTTTGCTTTCGTCACCGCGCTGCTGATCATCTCCCCCGGGCCCAACGGCATCCTCATCGCCAAGACGGTGCCGGCCTCGGGGCGTGGCGCCGGTTTCGCCAATATTGCCGGCTTCGTCGCCGCCTTCTATGTGCACGGCACCCTGTCGATCTGTGGCATCTCCCTGCTGCTGGCGCAGTCGGCGCAGGCCTTCCTCGTCGTCAAATTGATTGGCGCCGCCTATCTCTGCTGGATCGGTATCAAGGCGCTGGTCGGTGCTTGGCGCGGTTATGCTTCCGTAACGTCAGTGGCCCCTTCCCGTAAGGTAAGGCATCTCCCCCGCGCCTTCCTCGAGGGGTTCCTCACCAACGCCCTGAATCCGAAAGTGTCGATGTTCTACCTCGCGGTCTTCCCGCAGTTCATCTATCACGATGCCAATGGCCGGGCCGCGATCGGCGAGGCTTTCCTTCTGGTCACCGTCCATGCCAGCCTCAACGTCATCTGGTTCGGCTCGATGGTCCTGCTCTTTGCGAGGCTCGCCAGAGCTGCGCGCAACCAGCGCTTCCAGCGCTGGCTGAAAGCCGCGACAGGCGTGGTCTTCATCGGCTTCGGCGCCAAGATGGCGACATTGCAGGCCGGATAGCGAAGACGGGCAAACCGCCTTCGTCACAGAAAGGCTGGGCGAACGTCCGGAGGGCGGCAACAGGATCAGCGACCTGCCGCCGGGACTGGATATGATACTGGCCTCGCGCAACCTCAACCGCCGCCATTTAACTACGCCCCGATTGAAAGCGCCTCCTTTACCGCCAAATCGGCCATGGCAAGCACCGCCTCGCGGGTCCTGGCGGCGGCGATGAAGCGGCCGTTGTGGCAGAAGCTTGCGCCCTCTATGCCGCAAACCGCCTCCAGTGCGCCATTGGTGAGCCCGGCCCAGGCCGCCGGCAGATCAGCCCTGAGCTCGAACCCCTCCTCGGCGCGCCGGATGCCGGTCACGCACCAGTCCTTTTCGCGCGGATGAACGACGAACAGCAGGTGATCGGCGCTCGCCTTGACGATGGCGGGACGGAAAGGCATGCCCCTCGGCAATTCCAAAACACGCCCCTGCCCCGCAGCTTCGATTGCCCGATGCACAATCGCCTCGGCCCGCAATTTTGCGGCACTCTGGGCGATCCTGGCCTCAACGAAACTGCGGGCAATGGCAAGGGCCGCGTGGAAGGCGCGGTTATCGGCCTCAGGGTCCGCTTCGTCGAAAACCGGTTTCAGGGTCTCCAGCAGCGCCGGCAGCGTCAACCCGGCCAACGGCCCCGAGGGGCTGAGCGCGCCATTATCAGTCAGATCGACCGGCAGCACGAAGCTGGCGTCGAAAGAGCCGTGCATCGCTTCCACATGTGCTTGGGGAAGGCCGAAGGCCGTGAGATAATCACGGCCGTAATGCTTCCAGATCAGGCCGAACGAGCTGTAGGGCTGGCCATCGTCGCGCAGCGGCGCGCCGCGCTGGTGGTGATCGAACATCCCCRCAGCGGGGTCATAGGCTCCGCCGACATCATAGATGATCCGGTCTTCGCCCGGCGTGATCCACTCCGGCGCCCGGCTGCGGACGATCCGCGCCTGCGGGAAAAGCCGGGTCAGGATGACGCTCGACAGCAATTCGTCGGCATGAAAGCCACCGGAATGGGTGACGAGGAAATCGGGGATCATGGGAGCTATGCGCCTTGTCGTTCGCGGAGAGTCCGCTTGCAGGTCGGCACCAAATAACCGTTGCCGGCTGCTATCTCAACCCATACCTTAAATCGGAGTCGATTTAAGAATAAAATGATGCAGCAATCCAATGTGTTACAGCGTCCTTTCTGACGTCACCGCGATACCGGCCTCTAGCGGGATTCATCGAAGCCCCTGAAGGGTGCATCAGGAGTAAGTCCGTGGAGATTCCCCAGCACTTTCACGTCGCCGAGACGGCAGGATGGTTTGTGAACCACCGCATCAATTCTGCCCTTCCCGGTTACCTCATGATCAGCTCCAAGACCGACACCAACGATCTGTCGGATTTGTCCGAAGATGCTTTGGCTGAATTCGGCCCTTTGCTGGCAAGAGCTCAGAGTGCTTTGAAACAGCAATTGAATGCTCAGCGCGTCTATATCGGCCGATACGGGCACTCGCCTGGTTACCCGATCCATTTTCATGTGATCCCGATATATGACTGGGTGGAGGAGTTGTTCTGGAAGGACGCTCGCTATCGTCTGCTCGAGAATTTCGCAGAGGGGCCAGGGGAAACCGCAACGGGTGGCGCGGAACTGACGCTGTTTGTCTGGCGCGAGTTCTGCGAACGCGCAGAGCCGCCACCGGTCAAAGGGCCATCGGTCTCAGAGGCCATCGAGCTGCTGCGGGAGACAATGCGGTTTTCGGCGCCTGAAGCCTAAGACAACACCGTTCCCGGCTGTCTTGCGACAAGCGCCCGGCTGGCCGCCGCGCCGGCATGCAGGCAGATGAGCCCGATCGCCGCGAGAGAATTGATTAGCAGAACATTCGCCACCACCGCTGCCGAAAACGCGCCCTCACCTGACGGAAGCACCGCCGTTGCAGCAAACAGCGCGCCTTCATAGGCAACGAACCCGGCCAGGAAGGCGCCGGCCATCGTAACGGTAAGATCTGTCGACAGACGAAGTACCCCGAGCGCCGTAGCCAGGCACGCAAATGCCGCGATACCGATCGCCAGACCCCAGGCATAACTGTCCCAGGTCTGGGGATAACCGAGCACGAGATATCCGACCATCTGGTTGGCGAGCCAGGCCAGCAGAACCGCCGTCACCGCCATCCGCCGGGGAAGAATGACAGCCGATACCGCCGCCAAGGCCACGAAGGGCGTTATGCAGGCGAAAAGCAGGCTGAGAGCGACGCTCGCACCTGAAATGACGACGACCCAGGCGACAGCGAAGCCGGGTGCGACAGGGCGCAGGGGAAGCTGATTTCGTTCGAGCATCTCGAAACTCCATTCGACCGCAGGAAATAATACGCCAGTCCGGGAAAAAGGCTAGCGAGGCCATACCTCCTCTTGAGATCGAAATTCCCCGCCATTCCTCAATCCATGACGTATTGGATATGATGCCGGCCGTGCACGGCCGATTTCTGGACATGGGCGCGAACGCCGAAGACCCGGCCGATCATATCCTCCGTCAGCACCTCCTCCGGCGCCCCCGAGGCGACGACCTCGCCTTTCTGAAGCACCGCCAGCCTGTCGCAGAACATCGCCGCCAGATTGAGATCGTGCAGTGCGACGATGCAGGTGATGCCGAGCTTCGAGATCAGCGAGAGAATGTCGAGCTGATGCTGGATATCGAGATGGTTGGTCGGCTCGTCGAGCAGCAGTTCGCTCGGCGCCTGCGCCAGCGATCTGGCAATATGGACGCGCTGGCGCTCACCGCCCGACAGCGTCTGCCAGAGCTGGCCCGCCCTCTCCCGCATGCCCGTCCGCGACAGGGCCTCGTCGACGGCTGCGTCGTCTCCGGCGCCCCAGGACGACAACAGCCCGCGATGCGGCGTACGGCCGAGCCGCACCACGTCGCGCACCGTCAATTGCGTATCCGTCGTCGTCTGCTGCTCGACGAAGGCGACGCGCCGCGCAAGCGCTGCGCGCGACAGCGAGGATATATCGTCATCACCCAGCCGGATGACGCCGCTGCGAACCTTGCGCAGCCGGCAAATCAATCTGAGAAGGCTCGATTTGCCGGAACCGTTCGGCCCAAGCAGGCCGAACACCTTGCCCCTTTCCACCGTTAGGCTGACGCCGTTGACGATGACGGTATCGCCGGCGGCAAAGCTTACCTCGTCGACGCTGATGCTCATGCATTCCCTCGCACGCGATAGAGGATGATGGCGAAGGCCGGCGCGCCGAAGAGTGCGGTGACGACGCCGATCGGCAGGATTTGCTGCGGTATGATGACGCGCGAAACAATATCGGCGCCGACCATGTAAATCGCACCGCCGAGCGCTGTTGCCGGCAGCAGCCGCCCATGCCCCGGCCCGACGAGGAAGCGGGCGGCGTGAGGGATGACGAGGCCAACGAAGCCGATCGAACCCACCATGCTGACGACGCTTGCCGTCATCGCCGCCGTCATGCCGAACAGCACGATTTGGACGCGGYGTACGGCAATGCCGAGCGAGGCGGCAGCATCCGTGCCGAAAGCGAAGGCGTCCAGCGCCCGCACATGGGCCATGCAGATGATGAAGCCGGCAAGCGCGATCGGCACCGACAGATAGACATCGGGCCAGCGCACGCCACTGAGCGAACCCAAAAGCCAGAACAGGATGCCGCGCGCCTGCTCGGCATTCGCCGATGTCGTCACGATGTAGGAGGTCAGCGCATTGAAGAGCTGCGAACCGGCGACGCCGCAAAGGATGATGCGCTCGCCGCTTCCTCCCGCACCCGTTGCCAGGAAGCCGACCAGCAGAAAGGCGATCACCGCACCGATGAAGGCGCCGCTCGAGAGGCCGAGAATACCGTAGCCGAAGCCGAGGATCATCACGCAGACGGCGCCCGTCGAGGCGCCGGCGGAGATGCCGAGCACATAGGGTTCGGCCAGCGGATTGCGCAGCAGCGCCTGCAGGATCGCACCGCAAAGCGAGAGCGATGCGCCGGCGCTGGCCGCGACGAGCGCGCGGCTCAGACGATAATCCCAGACGATGCCCTGGTGGATGCGGCTGATCTCGAAATTCGTTCCGAACAGCCGGTTCGAGACCGCCTCCGCCGTGGTCGCAACGGGAATTGCGATCTCGCCGATGGAAACGGCAAGGCTGATCATCAGCCCGAGCAGGAGAAGTGCGGCAATGGTGAGCGCGGCAAGCGCCCACCATCCCTGTTGCCTGACCGACATTGCCTTCACTGCGCCAGGCCGAAGGACTTGATGCCGTTCGCCAATGTCTCGATGCCATCGATCGTGCGGATCGTCGGGTTCATCGACTGCGCGTCCATCATCACGAAGTGCTTGTTTTTGACCGCGTCGAGCTCCTTGGTCACAGGGTCGTTCTCAAGAAAATCGACCTTGACCTTAGGATCGTCAGCCGCATAACGGCGGCGGTCCATGGTCGCGAGCACGATGACGGCAGGGTTCGCCTGGGCGATGGTTTCCCAACCCACCAGCGGCCATTCCTCTTCCGTGGTGACGACGTTCTTCGCACCGATCGTCTTCAGGATATAGGCGGGCGCGCTGTTCTTGCCGGCGATGAAGGCGTCGCCGCTGACCTCTTTGCTGGAGAACCAGAAGACGACGGGCAGGTTCTTGCCCGATGCGCCCGATATCGACGCGACAGCATCCGCCTCGCGCTTCTTCAGCGCCGAAATCAGCGCATCGCCGCGGTCCTTCACGTCGAAAATCTCCGAGAGCTCGGCGATTTCCCGGTAGATCAGGTCCATCGTGAACAATTCCCCACGCACGCCGTCGCCGCCATCTGTGTTGACCTTGGCGACGCAATCGGCCGGCGCGAGATAGGTATTGATCCCGAGATCCTTGAACTGTTCCCGCTTGCCGACGGAGCCCTGCGCGCCGACATGCCATTCGAACTCGGCCGCCACCAGGTCGGGCTCCTGCCCGACGACGGATTCGAAGCTCGGATCGTTGTCGGCAAGCCGCTTTATCTTGCTGTTGGCCTCGGCATATTGCGGCAGGACTGGACCGACCCAGACGGCCGTCCCGGCGATCTTGTCGGCAAGGCCGAGCGAGAAAAGAATTTCGGTCATACCCTGGCCGATCGAAACGATCCTGGCGGGCGCCTTCTGAAAAGTCACCTGCTGGCCGCAATTACTGACGGTCAGGGGGTAGTGCGTCGCGGCAAGGCTTGGTGCCGCAAGGCCGGCGAGCCCGAAGGCAAATGTCATGGCGGCGAGAATCTGGCGCATGGAAAACCTCGATGAAGGAAAAAATCACGGCCGTTCCGCGCATGTGCGCGGACCGAAAGCACGCTTAAGCGTGCCCTAGCCGCAGGAGGCCCAATCGAGACGGATGCATGCCGGAATTCGGCGAAGGTTCAGCAGGTCAATCATATCTGTTCCTTGTCCGGGCATCCCCGCCCGGTTGATTGGATCGTGATTGACGGCAGGTCTCCTGGCTTGCGGATATCCGTCGTTACATCCGCCTTCCCGCGATATCCGCAGTGGCAGGGCCATAGGCCCTTCAGAGATGGCCAGTCGCTGGCCACTCCTGAGATGATCGACAATCCGCTTACAGTTGCGGGGGCAGCCACGGTCTCGGTCCCTACTGGGTCGTCCTCACCGTGTTCCCTATTAATCCCCTTGGAGTCATCTTCAGGGAACCGTCGAACCCAGTTACGTCGCAGACCTGCCTAACGTCAATGATTATTGCGGAGGATCGTGCCGGCCCACCGCGGCAAATTGCGAGACCTCGAAGCAAAACTCGCGAGCACCCTCGCGCAAAAGCTATCGTCTGCGGCGCTGGCGTCGGGTCATCAGTCGGCGTGCGTCACGACGGATTGCGGAAGGCGGGCCCCCGACATAGCTTTGGCGCCACCGATTTCAACGAGGTCTGATGTAGCAATGAGCAATCCGGATAGCACCGATCTCGCCGCAGCCAGGATAGACGCAATTCGCCAAGCAGCCGAGCAAGGCGATGCACAAGCACAATTTGAATTAGGCCATATGACCGCACGAGGTGAAGGTGTCACCGGGGATAAAGCCGAAGGCGCGAGATGGCTTCGGAAAGCGGGCGAACAAGGTCATGTCGATGCGCAATTCCTCCTGGCTGGCCTGTATCTCATGGGGGACGGCGTTGCACAGAGCGCGCCGGAAGGCGTCGAGTGGCTTGATAGAGGCGCCAGTCAAGGCCATGCCGACGCACAGTATTTATTGGGCTTGATGAGAGAGGACGGCGACGGTTGCGATATCGATCCAACAGACGCCGTGAGATGGTACGGCCAGGCCGCAAACCAGGATCATGCCGGTGCGCAATACAGGCTAGCCCAAATGAAAGAGCACGGCGTGGGCTGCGAGATCAATCTGACAGAGGCTTTCAAATGGTACCGTCGTGCAGCGCTTCAGGATTACCCTGATGCAAGAGAAGATCTGCTCGATTTATGTCGTGCACATCCAGACCTGCCGCTTCCAGTATCAGAATTGCTCGATGGCAAAGGTCGTTCCTGATACTCAGCCCTTTGTCCGGCGGCGCAATCGTCCAGACGCCGTCGCCGTCCTATTCACTCCGCCCCTACAACGCATCCAGCGGTATCTTCAAATACCGCCGGCCGTTCTCCTCCGGCTCGGGCAACCGCCCGCCGCGGATATTGACCTGCAGCGCATGCAACATCAGCTTCGGCTTCGGCAGCGTGCGGTCGCGCGCCTGGCGCAGCGCAACGAAGCCGGCCTGGTCGATGCCTGCGATATGAGGATTGGCGCTTTTCTGGGCGGTCACCGTGCTTTCCCAGCGGGGGTGGCGGCCGCCGGGCTGGTAGTCGTGGCCGGAAAAGAGCCGGGTCTCCTCGGGCAGCAATAGGATGGCCTGGATCGAGTGCCAGAGGGCACTGGCGCTGCCGCCCGGAAAATCGGTTCGCGCCGTGCCGGAATCCGGCGTGAACACTGTGTCGTGCACGAAGGCGGCGTCGCCGACTACATAGGTCACTGAGGCGAGTGTGTGCCCGGGCGAAAACATCACGCGGGCTTTAAGCGCACCGATCTCGAAGGCGTCGCCATCGGCAAACAGCCGGTCCCATTGCGAGCCGTCGGCTTTAAGCGCCGGCCAGTTGTAGATCTCCTTCCAGAGCATCTGCACGTCGGTGACATGGGCGCCGATCGCCGTCGGCGCGCCGGTCTTCTCATGCAGATAATCCGCGGCGGAGAAATGATCGGCATGCGGATGCGTGTCGAGGATCCACTCGACCGTCAGCCCCTCACTTTTGATATGAGCGAGGATGGCGTCGGCGTTGGCCGTTCCCGTCGCCCCCGACATCTCGTCGAAATCGAGGACCGGGTCGATGATGGCGCAGCGTTTCGTCGCCGGGTCGGAAACGACATATTGTACACTGCAGGTGCGGGGCTCGAAGAAGGCCTTCACATGAGCCGCCTGCCCTGCCCGCTTTTCCAGAAAGCGGCGCGCGCCGGCAAGATCGAAGCCGAGGTTTTGACCGAAGGCCTCGACATCTCCGGGCTTCATCCGCCCGTCGAGCACCTCGCCCAGTGCATAGAGCGTCAACGCTCGTGTGCCGCTCTTGCAATGGGCGACGACCGGTCCCTTGGCCTCGGCCATCGCTGCCTGGAAGGCACGGATATCGGCCTCGGTGATCTCGGTTCCCTTCACCGGCACGAAGCTGTAGGCGAGCCCGGCGGTGGCGGCGGAAGCCTTTTCCGCGGTATTGCCCGGCTGCCCCGGCTCCTCGCCATCCGGTCGGGCATTGATGACGGCGGCAAAACCATCAGCCGCGAAGGCGGCAAAACCTGCGGCGTCGGGCTGCTCCGCCACCGATATCAGCTCATTGACCCTCACGGATGTCATCGAAGCCCCCGCGCTGCCGCTCCAGGCATTATCGCACGTATATCGATACAATCTCACAAGTATATTGCCGAACGCAAGAATAGGCGTTTGGTATTTCTCTGCACCTGTCGCCGATCCGCAAAGCCTGAAGAAACCGGTGGGAGACGCCGCCCAAACTCCCGCCCATCCCGACGGAGTATCGTCAAAACGATAGCGTCGCAGCTCCTTCCTTGATCTCGGCATGCATGGCGCTGGCACCGACGATGACGACGCCGTCGAGCAAGTCTTCCTGCGTATAACCGCGCGAGGTCACACAGGGCGGGCAAGCCCAGATCGTGCCGCCGCGCTGCTGGAAATTCTCGATCAGGCTCGACAGCGGATCGAGCGGCGGCACATGCGTCATGCGCTGGCCGCCCTTGCGCACCAGGTCGATCCCGGTGCTGGTGAGGAACACCGAGACCTTCAGCCCGGCGGTGATGCCGCCATTGGCAATGGTGAAGGCGACGGAGGAAAGTTCGGATTCGATGCCTTTGTTGACGAGCACGACCAGCTTGTCGCTTTGGGTTTGCATAGTATTCTCCCGTTTGTCAGGGTGAACAGCGTTCACCCTGTTTGAACGAGCTGATGATAGGAGGGTGCGCGGGGCGCGTATTTGGCCGGAATGCGTGAAGCCTTGTCCGAAAATCCAGGCGCTGCGGGTGTCGCGCGTGACGACGTGCTGTCGGCGCTGCTGTCGACGATCCGCCTGTCGGGATCACTGCAGTTCTGCTTCATGCCGACGGGCGACTGGCAGACCGATGCCACGCCGGCCTTGGCGAGCCTTTCGGCGAAGGCTTCGGGCACGATGCCGTTTCACATCGTTGTGGAGGGCCGCTGCTGGCTGAAGACGGAAGGTGAAGAGGCCGATCTCGAGGCGGGCGACGTGCTGGTCTTTCCCTTCGGCACCGGACATCAGCTCGGCGCGGGAAGAGACGGCAAGCTGGTGCTGCCGACCCGCGACCTGCCGCAAAAGCCGTGGCGTGAGATTCCCGTGCTGCGCTACGGCGAGGCCGCGCAAGGCGTGCGGCTGCTCTGCGGCTATCTGCAATGGGGCGGGCTGAGCTTTGCGCCGCTGCGCCAGGCGCTGCCCAGGCTGATCCATGTCAGGACACGGGCAGCCAATGACGGCGACTGGCTGCGCGCCACCATCCGCCAGATGGTCGAGGAGGTCGACAGGCGGCGCGCCGGTGGCGTCTCGATGCTGCCGCGACTGACCGAAATCATCTTCATCGAGATCCTGCGCCATCAGATCATGATGGCCGAGTCGCGTTCCGTCGGCTGGCTGGCAGCGCTTGGCGACCCCGCGCTCTCGCGCTGCCTCTCCCTCATTCATGGCGATCCCAAACGCGACTGGTCGCTGGAGCAACTGGCGGCGGCCTCTGGCCTCTCGCGCAGCGCCCTCGCCGATCGCTTCCAGACGGTGCTCTCGACCTCGCCGATCCGCTATATCAGGGACTGGCGGCTCTACCTCGCAAGCGTGGCGCTCGCCACCACAAGCCAGCCGATCGCGGCGATCGCTTACGAGGCCGGCTATGCCACCGAAGCCGCCTTCAACCGCGCCTTCTCCCGCGCCTTCGCCACCCCGCCGGCCGCCTGGCGGGCGATGTCGCGGGCGTAGAGGGTGATCGGCTCAATAAGCGCCGATGCTCAAGAGAGGTTGGTAGGGAGAAGCCACGACATCCATGGGTGGAAAAAATCAAGGGATGCGCTAATTAGAAACACCATCAAAATTTGGAGCGAGCCTTGGATTCCGAATCCCCTCAGCCACTCACAGCTCGCTTTCCTGTCGGTGGCGGAGAAATTGGCCGGCTGATCCAGACCCGCGACTGGAGCAAAACGCCGCTCGGTCCTCTCGACCTCTGGCCGCAAAGTCTGAAGACGGCCACCAATATGCTCTTGCTTTCACCCGTGCCAATCGTTCTTCTATGGGGMGAAGACGGCGTGATGATCTATAACGACGCCTACTCCGTGTTCGCAGGCAGCCGTCATCCGGATCTTCTCGGTTCGAAGGTCCGCGAGGGCTGGAGCGAAATTGCCGACTTTAATGACAATGTGATGAAGGTCGGACTGTCAGGGAAAACACTCGCCTACGAGAATCAGGAGTTGACGTTGTTGCGCCACGGCAGTCCGGCTCCTGCCTGGATGAACCTCGACTATTCGCCAGTCCTCGACGAAAGCGGAAAACCCGCCGGCGTCATCGCGATCGTCGTCGAAACCACGAAAAGCGTCCTTGCCCAGCGTCGGCTGCGCGAGAGCGAAGAGAGGTTCAGGGCGTTCACGACTGCGACGACCGACATCGTCTACCGTATGAGCGCCGACTGGAAGGAGATGCAGCAGCTCGACGGTCGCAATGTTCTCGCAGACACGGCCAATCCAACTGTCGCGTGGCAGGAGGCCTATCTGTTTCCCGAGGACATTCCCGCGATCCAGGCGATAATCGACGAGGCCATCGCAAGCAAGGGTGTTTTCGAATGTGAGCATCGCGTCCGGCGGGCCGACGGCAGTACCGGCTGGGTGCTGTCACGAGCGGTTCCAGTCTTGAATGACGGCGGCGCTATCGTCGAATGGTTTGGGGCCGCGACCGATATCACCGAGCGGCGACGCAAGCAGCAACAGCTGGAACTTATCGTTCATGAGCTCAACCATCGCGTTAAGAACAATCTGGCGATGGTGCAGGCTTTTGCGTACCGCACCTTCCGCGATGCTGAAGACATCCCTCGTGCACTGGACAGTTTCACGGCGCGGCTGGTGTCGCTCGGCCGTGCCAATGATCTGTTGACAGGCGAACTGTGGAGCAGCGCGTCGTTGAAACAGACGCTCGACCAGGCGACCGTTCCGCATCGGCCGGACGGCGAGCGATGGAAGCTGACCGGAGACGATATCCGGGTTTCCGCAAAAACGGCCCTGGCGCTGACCATGGCCTTTCACGAACTCGGCACAAACGCTGTCCGTCATGGCGCATGGTCGAATGATGGCGGCGCCGTCAGCGTCAAATGCTCCCTCCAAATCATCGACGACGGAACGCAACGCTACCGCATAGACTGGGACGAACATGGCGGACCGCGCGTAGAGCAGCCGAAGAGGAAGGGATTCGGCACGGTCCTCATCCAGCGCGGCCTTGCCGCGGAGACCGGAGGCAGTGTGGATATCTCGTTCGCCGAAACGGGTTTTTCCTTCCGTCTCGACGCTCCCGCAGACCGTCTGCGGAATGAATGACATGGCCAAGCGCGTCCTTGTCGTTGAAGATGAAATGACCATCGCCATGATGATCGAGGACATGCTCATGGACCTCGGTCACGAAGTGGTCGCGACAGCCGCGCGATTGCCCACGGCGCTGGAGGTTGCCGGCGACGGTAACCTTGATTTCGTCATTCTCGATGTGAACCTCGCCGGGCATCAGTCATTCCCGGTGGCGGCAGTCCTTCAGCAGCGCGGTATCCCGTTTGCCTTCGCGACCGGATATGGGCCAGCGGGTATCGATCCCGCCTTTGCCGGCCGACCGGTGCTGACCAAGCCGTTCACAACTGCCGATCTTGCCGCTGTCATCGAAACTGAAGGCTGAGATGCAAGAGGGCCGATGCCCAAGTCAAAGAGCCGCTCCAATGAGACTTGTTGTGGCGGGCGATGGCGCAGGTCTGAACTGGATCCGATCGACACCCTGATGGACGATCAGCGCGGTTGCAGGCCTGTCAATCCGAGGGCAAGCGTGATGTCGTTGATGATCCCCAGTCGCGCTTCGATCACCGCGATTTTCTCGGGCGTATCAGCACCAAAAGCCTCGATATCGATGAACAATTGCTCGCAGCCGCCTGGCGTGACCGTGCCGAACATCTGGCCGGGTTCGTCGCCTATGTTTCGCCAGCTGTGCGGCACATGTGGCGGCAGAACGACGACGGTTCCCACAGGCGCGTCGAACGCCTCGTCGCCGCATTGGAATCGATAGAGCCCGCGGATGACCCGAAAGACTTCCGTCTCCCGCGTATGCGTGTGCGGGGCCGGGCCATGACCGGGCGGTGTGAAGGTTTCCCACATCCCGAGCGCGCCGCCGGTCTCGGCGGCCGTGGCATGGATGACGATCCTCGCGCCAAAGGGCGTCCTCGCCACGCGCTCCTTACCGGGCAAAGAGACGACGGCGTTCCTGAAACTCGACATATCCACCTCCCCCTCGATTGCATTCTTTGGGCGGAGCCCTGCGCCTCACCCTTGCGGCGCCGGCTCATTGAGCATCGCTTCGATATTGTATCCGTCGGGATCGAGAACGAAGCAGGCATAATAGTTCTCTTCATATTCCGGCCGCGGGCCGGGCGCGCCATTGTCCCGGGCGCCGGCGTCGAGCGCGGCCCGATAAAACGCCTCGACCTCCGCCCTGCTCCGAACCCGGAAGGCAACGTGCACACGCGTCAGAGGCGGCTTGTCTTCGGTGCGCTGGATTTCGAACAGGCTGCCACCCACATCGAAGGCCCAGAATACGCCCTCCTTTCCGAAGGAGAGGCGATAACCCAGAGGGTCGAAAGCGCGCTCATAGAACAGCTTGCTCTTCTCAAGGTCACTCACTGCGATGGTGATATGATCGATCATGCCGTGCCCTCCCGATCGTTCCAGCGCCCCATCATAGTCGAAATCGCCGCAGCGGAAAAACCGACGACTCTGATGGCGAAGGGTGAATGCCAGATCAACGGTCCCTGCCCCGACAGAGCGGACTCGCCCACACCCACAGCCCACCTGCCGCCGAACAGCAAAAAACCCCGCCAATCATTGACGGGGCTGTGCATGCTGAAAATCGATCGGCATTACATCCTCGGAGGAATCAATGATTGCCTTCGGTCAAAGCTTGCGCCTTGGATCCTCGCCTTGTCGACCGACAGCCGACGCGTCCGCACGGTGGAACGTTCCGATTATCGCATCGACATCAACTTCGTCATCAGCCCCGCTTTGATTTCGAGCACGGGTCGATTGGCCCGGGGATGACCGATGTCATCCCGGGGATGACCGATGTCCCTCAGTTGGTCGGGCGTCATGTCTGCCAATGCTTTCCGTCTTGCGACGCTCCGCTGCCACTTCCTCAGGGCAGCGACGATCATTGCGACGCTGTTGGACCTGAACCCGAACAACTGTCCTTTCGGCGCGCTGATGCCGGCGTGAGTTTCCGTGTGAGCCATTTTCAGTCTCCCATGTGTGAGATTTGCAGATGGGAGCCTGACACGCGGACGTATTGCGGCTGTTCGGTTCAGCGTGAACGGCCAGGAAAACTTCGACAAGCCGCCGCTAAATCGGTGTTAAATCTATCTGCCGAAATGCTATTCTGCGGTGGCGGTCGAAATCTGGGAGACGATCTGTGCGCATCAGGTTGCTGGGTGGCCTTGAAGTGACGTCCCGGGAGCACCGGCAAATCCGCTTCACCACGCGCAAGACGTCACTTCTTTTTGCTGCCCTGGCGCTTGCAGGCCGCCGTGGCCATCGCAGGGAACTGCTTTCCGAAGCCTTCTGGCCGGGACGAGGCAGTGAGCAGTCCCGCAATAGCCTGCGGCAGGCGCTGGTGGATATCAGACGATCGTTCCCGAGCGGGGGAGATGCCGCCGTCTACATCGACGGGGATCAGGAGACCGTCGCGCTGATAACAGGTCCTGATGAAACCGACATTTCGATCTTCGACCGTAAACTGGAGGCCGGCCGGACGGCCGATCTCGCCTTCGCCGCCGACCTCTACCGCGGCGAGGTGCTCGCAGGCGAGGCCATTCCGGACGGGCTGGATGAGTGGTTTGGACCCTATCGGAGCACATATCAACGCAAGGCGCTGCAGCTGGTGGAGCGGTTGAGCCTCGCGTTCTCCGAGCCGGGCTCCGCGGAAGAATCGGCTTGCGAAGGGCTCGCCGAGAGGCTGCTGGCCGTGGACCCGACCGTGGAGGCCGCCCATCGGGCGCTGATGCGGATCCACGCTCTCAGGGGTCACGAAAACGCGGCCTTGCGCCAGTTCGAAGCCTGTCGGGCGTTCTTGAAGAAGCATCTTCAGGCAGAACCTGAGGCAGAGACCTTTTCCCTGGCCGCTTCGCTGCAATCGCGCCAGGGATCCGAACATCAGCGGACGGCACCCAGCCTCGACGTGGCCTTACAGCCGCAGGTCTTCCCAGCCCCGGCGAAACATCACGACCGGCCATCGGTTGCCGTATTGCCGTTTCAGAATCTGAGCGGTGATGCGGAGCAAGAATATTTTGCCGACGGCATCGTCGAGGACATCACCATCGCGCTTGCTCAATTCCGCCACCTCTATGTCATCGCACGGAATTCGAGCTTCACCTACAAAGGTCAGGCGGTCGACATAAAGCAGGTCGGACGCGAGCTGGACGTACGCTATGTGGTCGAAGGAAGTGTGCGCCGGACGGGTGACCGCCTGCGCATTGCCGGGCAGCTCATCGATACGTCCACCGGTACACATCTTTGGGCCGATCGTTTTGACGGAACACTGGCGAATGTCTTCGATCTCCAGGATCAGGTCGCCTCGAGCATCGTCGGCGCCATAACGCCGAAAGTGGAGGAGGCTGAGATCGAGCGCGCCAAACGCAAGCCGACCGAGAGCCTCGACGCCTACGACTACTATCTCCGCGGCCTGGCGGCCTTCGACCGGACGATCACCAACAGATCGGTCATCGACGAGGCCCTACGGCTTTTCATGAAGGCGATCGAGCGTGACCCGGAATTCGCCATAGCCCATGCCCGAGCGGCGCGCTGCTACGCCACCCGAAAGAGCAACGGCTGGATGCTCAATCCCGCAGAGGAAACCGCCGAAGCCACCCGGCTGGCCCGCAGAGCGGTCGAACTCGGCTGGGACGATGCGGTTGCGCTCACCTACGGCGGATATGTCATTGGTTATGTCGGCGGTGACCTCGACGACAGTGCGGCCTGCATCGATCGCGCAGTCTTTCTCAACCCGAACCTGGCCGCTGCGCTCGGTGTCAGCAGTTGGGTGAAGGCTTGCCTCGGCGAGCCCGACAAGGCCGTTGAACACGCAGCACTTGCCATGCGCCTCAGCCCTTTGGATCCGCGCCTGTTCGCCTGGCAATTCAACACCGGCCTCGCGCATTTTTGCGCTGGCCATTATGACGACGCTGCCGCTTGGGCGGGAAAATCGCTACGGCACCAGCCGAACTACCCGAGCGCCATGCGCGTGATGGCGGCGGGCCAGGCCATGGCCGGACGGCTGGCGCAAGCCGGGGAAACAATCACTCGCCTGTGCCTGATGGACCCCGCCCTCCGGCTTTCCAATCTCGCCGACGTGCTGCCACCATTCCGGCGACCGGACGATCGCAATCGATATATCGAGGCTCTCAGGATGGCGGGACTGCCGGAGTAGCTGCCGCTTCAGCGGCGTCCTCGGAACGAAGGGGCATACCGGGCTATTACCCACCCCCTATCGGCTAATTGCGAAACGATGCTGCTTCGTGCGAAATTGCCACGCGATGGATCACACGGGTGAAGTTCTCATTCTCACCGGGCCGCCGGGCTCCGGAAAAACCACGACGGCCGAGGCGCTCGCCAGCGAGCCCGGCTCGCCGAAGGTCCATCTTCATTCCGACGACTTCTGGCATTTCATCAAGAACGGCGTGATCCCGCCCTATCTGCCGGAAGCTCATGAACAGAACATCGTTGTCGTCGACGTGTTGACGAAGGCCGCGGCGGGCTATGCCGGCGGAGGCTACTTCGTCGTCGTGGACGGCATTGTCGGGCCGTGGTTCCTGGAACCGTTCCGGAAAATCGCGACACCCCTCCACTACGTGATTCTGCGTCCGCCGCTCGATGTCGCCATCCGGCGCTGCCGGGAGCGTGGCGGCGATACGCTGACCGATCCCGGCCCTATTGCAGAGCTCCATCGACAGTTCTCATCGCTGGGTGCGTTTGAGCGACATGTTCTGTCGACGGATGGGCAAGGCAGGAAAGAGACGCTGGGCGCGGTTATCGAAGCCGTGCAAAGCGGAGCCTTCCGGCTGGCGTCATGACGTCACGCCATCGRCCTTCAGCGCAAACCAGCCCTCGCCCGCCCTTTTGCAATTCGCCGTTTTCCAGTTCGTCGGGCGACATTCATGAACCCAACTCATAAGCCCATGCCGATATCACCRGCTAATCGATACCAGCCTTTGCCCTTAGGGTAGGATCAAACCTGAGGAGGACATCCGCATGATCAAACGCAAGCTCGGCCAAAGAGGCCCTGACGTTTCGGCGATCGGTTTCGGCTGCATGGGGCTGAACTATCATCGCGGGCCGGCGATGGAGCGCGGCGATGCCATTGCGCTCTTGCGGGCGGCGCATGAGCGGGGCGTGACCTTCTTCGACACGGCAGAGGCCTACGGGCCGTTCACCAACGAAGATCTCGTCGGCGAGGCGCTGGCGCCGATCCGTGATGAGGTGGTGATCGCGACGAAATTCGGCTTCAAGGATGGCCGGCCTGATGTGGGCCTGGATAGCCGGCCGGTTCGCATCCGGCAGGTTATCGAAGAAGCCCTCACGCGGCTTCGCACCGATCGCATCGATATCTTCTACCAGCATCGGGTCGACCCTGCCGTACCGATCGAAGAGGTGGCAGGCACGGTCAAGGATCTGATCGACGCCGGCAAAGTGCTGCATTTCGGCCTCTCCGAAGCCGATGCCGACTCTATCCGCCGCGCCCATGCCGTGCAGCCCGTCACCGTGTTGCAAAGCGAATATTCGCTGTGGTGGCGTAACCCGGAACGGGAAATCCTGCCCATCCTCGAAGAAGTCGGCATCGGCTTCGTGCCCTATAGCCCGCTCGGCCGCGGCTTCCTCACCGGCAAGATGGATGAGAACACCAGTTTCGAAGGCGGCAACGACCACCGCAAGACCAATCCGCGCCTTTCGGCCGAAAACCGCAAGGCAAACCAGCCGGTGGTCGATGCGATCGAGGCCATTGCCGCTCGCAGAAAGGCAACCGCAGCCCAGGTCGCCATCGCCTGGCTGATGGCGCGCAAGCCTTGGATCGTCCCCATTCCCGGCACCACCAAGCTGCACCGGCTGGAAGAAAACATCGCCGCCGCCGACAACACCTTCACATCGGAAGAACTGGCCGAGATCGACTCGGTCTTCTCAGGTATCGAGATCCACGGCGACCGCTACTCGGGAACGTCGGCCGCCCGCGTCACACGGTGAGCCGAAGGCCAATGACCCGTTGGCCCCTTGGTCGCTGAGGGCAAACCATGCGGGGGATCGAGCAATTCGAGCGGCGGCATCATTCCTTGAGGTCTACAGGATGGCGTTTGACTTCGACGGCGGTGTCACGGCCCCCGAGAAACCCGCAAAACCGCCCGCGAGAAAGACGCGGACGGTTGCATTATTGTACGGCATCCGCCTCAAGCGCGGATGATCAGTCCTGGCCCTGCAGGCGGTCCATCACCTGGAGCAGCAGATCGGCGCAGGCCTTCATCGGTTCGTCCTCGGCGCATTTCAGATCGATCCGGGTGTTCCCATCCTCGATCCGGAAATGCGCTGCCTTGGACGGCGGTGGCGGTGGCGGGCGATGACCACGGAAGCCCATGTCGCCACGGAAGCCCATGTCGCCTCTCCGACCATGCCAGCGGTAATCGGGGCGATCTCCCGGCCGTGCATCCGGCCCGCCCATCATCCGCTCATCGTCATCAGAGGCGGACGGAGACGGCGGAGACGGCGGAGGCGGAGGCGGCGGTGACGCCGGATCGCCCGCCACGGGCGGAGTGCCGGCGGATGGCGGAGCGGGCGGCTGCTGGGCGAAGGCGGTGCCGGCCAGTGCGGCAAGGGCAAGGCCTGATAGGAGAAGTCGTTGCATGAGAAGCTTTCCTTTCGGAGTTATGAGGCGTGTCTGTAAACACCGCAGCGCGGCTTTGGTTCACGCCCGTCAGGGCCTGTGATCGAAATCGGCAAATCGTCTGTGCGGCGGACCTTTCGGCGGTCGCAGCGCTTCGGTTCGTCCGTCCTGGCGAACGAGGTAGCTTGCATGCACGAAGCCATCGTCGAAGCGTCCCTGAACGGTGACGGCTTCATCCCGGGTGACGAGGGCGCCACCCTCGCCGGCCCGGCCCGTTTCAACAAGCGCCTTGCCGCTCTCGTCCTGCAGCACGAACTTGTTGCCATAGATCTCGGCGACCTTGCCCTTGATGGTGATGAGGCTGGTGGCCGGCATGGCCGAAATCGCCACAGGCGTCAGCGGCGCCATTTCAGGCGTGGGACGCATCATCTTCACGGCGCTCGCGCCCCCGGCAGCACCGATGACAAGCGCCACGGCGGCAGCGATCACGGGGATCGCCAGTCGGCGCCGGCGGTATCCTGGCGGCATAGGCGTGGCGGCGCCTTCGGGATGTCCGTTGTCCTGGTCTTCATCAGGCATATATCTGCTCCTTGCTTCAGTAATGGCCGCAATCTAGCCGCCATACCCCCTCGCCTGCCTGAACCTCTCCGTTCAGATTGAGTTAAGCTCGGCCCGATAGTTTTGGCCCGTCCTCAGAGATGCCCTGCGATGAAAGCCCTGCCCCATGCGCGTATTGCTCGTCGAAGATGACGAAGACCTGAGCGGCCGGATCGCCGCCGTGCTGCGATCGGAAAACTTCGTCGTCGATATCGCCCGCAACGGCGAGGACGCTCTCCATGCGGGGCTCACCGAACTCTTCGATGTCGCGATCCTCGACCTCGGTCTGCCGAAGATCGATGGCGTCAGCGTGCTGAAGGGCTGGCGCGAGGGCGATCGCAACCTGCCGGTTCTGGTGCTGACGGCCCGCGACGGCTGGCCGGACAAGGTCTCGAGCTTCAAGGCCGGCGCCGACGATTTCCTCGCCAAACCTTTCAAGGTGGAAGAACTGGTGCTGCGCCTGCGCGCTCTGGTGCGCCGGGCGTCCGGCCATGCCGCCTCGCGGCTCGTCTGCGGCGCACTGGTCTTCGATGCGCAGCTCGGCACCTTCGAGCTCGACGGACTACCGCTGAAGCTGACGGCGCTGGAATGGCGGGTGCTCTCCTGTCTGATGTTGCGCAAGGAGATGATCGTCGACCGGCGCGAACTCACAGAGCGCGTCTATGACGGCGATGCCGAAGTCGACTCCAATTCCATCGAAGTCATCGTCGCGCGCCTGCGCAAGAAGCTCGGAGCCGATCGGATCGAGACGGTGCGCGGCCGCGGCTATATGCTGACGGCGGCAGTGGCGCCATGAAGGCCCCGTCCCTCAAGCCGCGATCGATCGCCGGCCGGCTGCTGATGTTTTCCGGCATCTTCGTGACGCTGGCGCTCGCTGTGGCCGCCATCGTGCTCTGGCTGGCGCTGAAAACGGTGGTGCGCGAGCAGGTCGACCAGCGTTTGGACATCCAGATCGGCGCCCTTGCCGGCGCGGTGACGCGCGACGCCGAGGGACGGATCGCCCTCTCCACGCCGCTCGATGCGCCGCCCTTCGATCGCCCCTCCTCCGGCTGGTACTGGCAGATCGACGACGGGCAACAACGCCTGACCTCCCGCTCCCTGATGAATGGCACGATAGACGCACCGCCGCCACGGCAGGATCTGCGTCATGTGCTGATGGGCATGCCGACATCAGGCAGCGGCGGTGATCGGGGAAGAGGGCCGCTCTATCTTCGCCAGGCGGTGCGCAGCATCGACGGCATGACGCTGACGATCACCGCGACGGCACCGATGATCGCCCTCGTCGGTCCGGCGCTCCGCGCGCTCTTCTGGCTTGTGCCCTGTATGCTGCTGCTCGGCCTCGTGCTGATGGCCGGTACGCTCTGGCAGATCCGCTTCGGCCTGCGCCCCCTGAAATCCATGGCGGCCAATATCGATGCCATCAACCGGGGCGAACGCGCCCGCCTGCCCGATGAGGCGACCGTCGAGCTTACGCCGCTCTCACTGAAAACCAACACGCTGCTGGCGGCCAACGAAGAGCGGCTGGCGGCAACACGCATGCAGTTCGCCAACCTTGCCCATGGCCTCAAGACACCGGTGGCGAGCCTGCTGCTGGCGCTCGACGAGAAAAACGATCCGCAAGGCGCATTGCGCAGCATCGCCGCCCGGATCGATAACAGGATCAAGCATCACCTCGCCGCAGCCCGCCGGGTGATGGCCACGTCGGACAGTGTCGCCGGCACCGACGTGGCAACATCGATCGCCGATCTGCACCGGGCGATCGGCCAGATTCATGCCGAACGCAAGATCGCCTTCGACACCGATATAGCCCAAGGCCTGCGGGTCGCCTGCGACGAAAGCGATGTCGAGGAAATGCTCGGCAACCTGATCGACAACGCCTTCAAATGGGCCGCCTCCCGCGTCACCCTCCGCGCCCGCCGCGACGGCCCGACCGCCCGCATCACCATCGAAGACGACGGCCCCGGCATCCCCCCGGCCCGCCTCGCCGCCGTCCTCCTGCCGGGCGTCCGCGAAGACGAACGCGTCCCCGGCAACGGCTTTGGCCTCAGCATCGTCAACGAGCTCGCGGGGCTTTACGGTGGGTCGCTGGTGTTGGAGGCGAATGGGATGGTGGGGTTGAGGTGTGTGCTATGTTTGCCGGTGGCGGTAACACACGTCGCTGCTTCGGGAGGAAGTTGACGCCCGCATCGCCTAGACGGTTGATGCAATGCTACAAGTTCTTGAAGCCTTTGGTGTCTTTGGCAAACGAAGACGTTAGCATCGTCGCCGCTTTCCCAGAAAGAATCGTCATTGAATTCTACAAAAATTCGCTCACCTTGAGGAAACACAATGGCGAAGAAGCCGACCGGTAACCAAGGACGCTATCGGGTCATAGTTGAGGACGATGGAAACGCTTCGGGCGAATTCCTGCGTGACCTGCTAGGGACAAGCAAAGACGCCATTGAACTCCGCGTGGTTGAATTGTTTGCCGAAGCCTGGAAGACAAAGACTGGTGTGGCGTTCCGGTGGCATCAGAATCCCGAGAACGACGTCGACTTCACCCTTGACCTACCGGGCGGGCGGGTAAAGCTCGAACTAACGGAGCTTGTGCTGCACGACGGCGAAGGAAACCCGTTCAAATCCGGAAACAAGCTTCGGACGTTTGGCCAGTATGCAGAGGCGTTGGTCGAGCGCGTTACAAGCAAGTCCAATCACTATCAGGTTGTGTCAATCCCTACTCACCTGTTGATCTATCCGACCCACGAGCCCTTTGACGCGCCCGGCCAGGCTATTGCGTTGGCCAAAATGAAGCTGAAAGCACTCAATCCGGCTCCAGTCTTCGAGAATATTTTCTACCTGCAGATGCTTCCCACCGGTCCGATTGTAAGATGTTTGCATCCTACCCCCGATGGTTTTCTTTCTGATTTCAATCCTGATGAATGGGAGAACCGGGGAATAGTCATCTTCGACCCCACTCTGGCTGAATTCAAAAGCGGATAGTGTCTCACCCTGCGCTGTTAAGCGTAGGACTGGCATGGGTTAACATTGGGAGGAGGACCTTATGCCTTAAGCGCAATTGTCAGTTCCCGGCACAACGCTCCCTCCCTCAATGCCGCCATCAAGCCCCATCCCGATTATCGCCGCTCCCGTCGCGACGTCTTTCGCCTCGCCTCTGCCTTGTTGCTCGCGTATCGTGGACGCACGATTCGCCGTCCGCAAACGAGGGTGGGCATGAACGAAGCATCAAAGGAGAGCGCGATGACGGACGCCAAGAGCGGCATTTCTGGACTACGGCCGCATATTACAGTCATTGGCGTCGGCGGCGGTGGTGGCAATGCGATCAACAATATGATCGCGGAAAAGCTGGCGGGCGTCGAATTCGTCGCTGCGAACACGGACGCTCAGGTGCTGGCCACCTCCAAGGCGACGCGCCGCATCCAGCTTGGCGCGAATGTGACGGAGGGTCTCGGCGCCGGTTCGTTGCCGGAGGTCGGCCATGCGGCTGCCGAAGAGTCGCTCGATGAGATCATGGATCACCTGGCCGGCTCGCACATGTGCTTCGTCACCGCCGGCATGGGCGGCGGCACAGGCACGGGTGCCGCACCTGTCATCGCCCGCGCTGCACGTGCCGCAGGCATCCTGACGGTCGGCGTCGTCACCAAACCCTTTACATTCGAAGGCAACCGCCGCATGCGGATGGCGGAAATCGGCATCGAGGCGCTTCGCCAGGCGGCCGATACGGTCATCGTCATTCCCAATCAGAACCTTTTCCGCATCGCCGATGCAAAAACGACGTTCGCCGATGCTTTCATGACCGCCGACCGCGTGCTCTATGCCGGCGTCGGCTGCATTACCGACCTGATCGTCAAGGAAGGCCTGATCAACCTAGATTTTGCCGACGTGAAGTCGGTCATGTCAGGCATGGGCCGCGCCATGATGGGCACTGGCGAAGCCTCCGGTGAAAGCCGCGCGATGAAGGCGGCGGAAGCGGCGATTGCCAACCCGCTTCTTGACGATATCTCGATGCGGGGCGCCAGGGGCGTACTGATCTCGATCTCCGGCGGTTCGGACATGACGCTGTTCGAAGTGGACGAAGCGGCAAGCCGCATTCGTGACGAAGTGCAGGAAGACGCCGATATCGTCGTCGGCGCGATCTTCGACCGCAGCCTCGACGGCAAGTTCCGCGTTTCGGTGGTAGCGACCGGCCTGGAAGGCAGCCCGCTGCCCGCATCCGCGCCTCACGCCGCCGAACAGATCCAGACGCGCACGCTGCAGTAAGCGCAGCGGCGCGACATATCCGAGCACGACAGCCTGCCGCGTCTTTTCAGACGCGCGGCGCTGTCGTGCTTCAATGTCCTGCGCTCCGGCGAAATCGCCGCGATCACCGGTCGTTGATCGTCGGAAGGTGCGTTTCGACCTCTACGCGGCGCTTGTCATCCAACGGCTCAATGTGCTTCTGCCAGAAGGCCTCGGCCTCCGGCGTGTCATCATCCCAGTGGCGGATCTTGACAATATTGTCATCGATTTTGGCCAGCCGTTTGCCGCCAAGCCGCAGGTATTCGTCCGCCAGTTCTTTCGATCGGGTCGTTTGCATGTCGTGCTCCTCCATAGGCGAACCGAAAGGCCGATCGTCATTACCGGGTTGGCCGGCAATCGGCATCCCCGTTATCGGCGCTTCCGCGCCTTCCTGTTAAACAGTACGGCGGGATCATGGTTCCAAATCATCGGCCGAGACCGGTCCACGCGGCCGGCTGAAGGCGTCGGCCGCCATCCATGTTCCGCACGGCCCGCCGCTCTTGCTGCCAGGACAGCCGGAGACGCCTCGTACTGGCAGGAGAGCGGCCTTGTCCGCAACGGCAAGACTGCATACGTCGGGGTGATCTCGACCGCTGCCTCGACGGCAAGTTCCGCGTCTCAGTGGTAGCGACCGGCCTGGAAGGCAGCCCGCTGCCCGCATCCGCGCCTCACGCCGCCGTTAAAGGCCCCGCCGTGAAGAGAACGGGCGGGGTCGGCATTCGAGCGGTAAGGAATAGAACGCCGTGCTTGCTTTCGGACGCACAAAGGACGCTCTAACACTTTCAATCCTCGCATCGTGCTTTCCGAAAATCGATTCCGATTTTCGGGCCGATGCGCTAGATGAACAGGACGTCCGAGATATTGTGCACCACGGAGATTTCGTCGATCCCGGTGTTGGTGATGTAGAGATTATCCGCCGCTGAATCATAGACCACGTTGGTGATCAAGTCGTCTCCCGGTATGGCGATGTTGACGTCGACCGCTGTCTTGACCCCGGTTTCAAAGTCGAAGGCCGTGCCGATATGCTCGCTGCTGGAGGAATCGCCGAAGAAGAACGTGCCGTCGACGGCAAAGCCGTAGCCGAGCCCGCCGGCCGCGAAGGTCTTGGATTCGATCGGGTTGAGCGTGTCGGGATCGATCTTGGAGACCTGCCAGGTAGCATCATCGATGCGGCCGACGACGTAAATGCCGGTCGAATCCTGCATCGTATTGACGGCCGTGTATCCACCCCAGTCGAACGTACCCGCCCCGTTCTTGCCGATAAGGCCGGGAATCGGGTCGCCCTTCTGATCGAGCGATCCGTCGGCGGCATCCCACTTTGCGAGATAGGTCTGATCGGGGAAAGGGTCCTCCTCGCCTCTCGCCTCGTTGGTTCTTCCGATGATCTCGCCGCCGCGGACCGAAAAATAGGTTCCGCCGATGTCATATTCGCCCTTGTCATAGTCGCCGAGAGAGATGGCGCCGCTGGCGTTGTCGGCTTCAAATGCGGCTGCGTTGTCGTAAATGCTCACCATGGAACCATCTGGGAAACCATGGCCGGAACTGACGTAATACTTGCCGGTTAGCGGATCGATCGCGACCCCCTGGAGTTCGTAATGGTCCAGGAAGGGGCGCACCACATCCGCCTGGGCCTCGACATGATTGGTGTTCAACGACTTCCCGTCCGTCACGCCGTCGACGGTCAGCGTGATCACGCCGGCATCCGCGTGACCGGCGCCGTCGGAGACCTTGTAATATTGGAGTTTCTCCGTGATATGCTCGCCGTCGTTGAGGCCCGCCTTTACGGCCGGATCGAGATCGTAGGTGAAGCTTCCATCGCCTGCGAAATGGAAGGTGCCGAATTCACCCGCCACGTCGGTTGTCTGCCCTTGCCCCTGACCGGCAGGAATGCTCGTGCCCTCGACCGAACGCAGGAAAAGCGTGCCCGCCTCTCCAGCGTGATCATTGGCAAGCACGTTGCCGGCCATCTCGCTTCCTTCGCGGAACGAGAAGGCGTCGTCGACCGCGACCGGCGGGCTCGTGACCCCGTGAATGTCGAGCGTGAAATGGCCGACATCGGTATTGCCGGCGCCGTCGGAGATTTTGTAGCCGATCGTCTCCGTCAGCGTCATTCCGTCAACGAAGCTCGCCTTGGCCGCCTCGTTCAGCGTATAGGTGTAAGAGCCGTCTGCCTTGACGTGGAACGTGCCGTATTCACCCTCGATATCGGTAATCGCACCATCCTTCTTGGCAAGCACCCGCTCGCCGTCGAAGAAGTTGAGAAACATGTTGCCGGAGCCCCCTGCCAGATCATTATCCAGCAGGTTGCCTGAGATCACATCATTCTCGGAAGCGCTCCTGACATCATCGACCGCCACAGGTTTTGCAAGCACTGCCATGGATATCTCCTTCAAGCTCCATTCGCCTTGGTCTATCGGGAGGAAAGCAGCTGAAACCGGGTCGGTCAATAAATTTTCTAGCAGGAGTGGTATTTTAGCCTTTCACAGCTTTGTCATGCTAGCAAGCCCGAAGCGGCGCCCAAGACCGCGGCAGATATGAATTCATTGAAATCCCCCATCCGCGCGGCTCAAATCTTGGGCGCGCCTATCCACAGAATGACTGCAGATTTGTCGGGACTGAGGCGATGAAGACCGCAATCTCGTCGATCGACCAATTGCCCTCGCCTCAGCCCACCAACCCCTTGATCTTCGCCGTATCCTCCGCCGTCGCCGGGTTGTACACCACCATGCTGAGATCCGGCCGGCCATCCACCTGGAAGGCGGAATATTCGAAAGCGAGTGGGCCGAGGATGGGGTGTTTGATGTGCTTGGCGCCCTCGCCGTGGCTGCGCACGTCGTTGTCGCGCCACATCGCCAGGAATTCGGGGCTCTTGCGGCAGAGTTCGTCGACGAGGGGCTCGACCTCGGCCGCGGCACCCGCGCGGGCCGCATCCACGCGGAATGCGGCGACGACGAAGCGGGCCACACTTTCCCAGTCGTACTGGGCGGCGCGTACGCGCGGATCGAGGAAGATGAAGCGCAGCACGTTGCGCTCCTCAGGCGGCAGCGCGCCGTAATCGGTCAGAAGCACCGTCGCCGCCCTATTCCAGGCAATCACGTCCCAGATGGCGTTGCGGATCAGCGCCGGGCTCGGGTCGAGCGCATCGAGCACGCCCTGCAGCCTCGGCGTCACGCCCTCTTGCCTGTGGTAGCGCACCTCGGGTGGTCGGCCGAGACCGATGAGGAAGAGATGCTCGCGCTCGACATCCGTCAGCATCAGGGCGCGCGAGATCCGGTCGAGCACGTCGGCAGACGGCGCACCGCCGCGCCCCTGCTCCAGCCAGGTGTACCAGGTCGGGCTGATATTGGCGCGGCTTGCCACCTCCTCACGCCGCAGACCCGGCGTGCGCCGCCTCTCCCCCGCAAAGCCGAAGGCGGCGGGATCGAGCCTGACGCGGCGACCCTTCAGATAGGCGCCGAGCCGGTTGTCTGAGGTGACGAACTCACCCATCCTGTTAGCCTTTATACCATGATAATATCACTACTTTACCATGATACAGGCAGAGCCGATATGTGTCTCCGGCAAAAACTGGAGATATCACATGCGCATATTCGTCACTGGAGCCACCGGCTGGGTCGGCTCGGCCGTCGTCGATGAATTGATCGCCGCCGGCCACAAGGTGCTCGGCCTAACCCGCTCCGACAAGGGAGTGGATCAACTGGCGGCCGCCGGTGCCGAAGTCCATCACGGCACGCTTGACGACCTGGGAAGTCTGAAGAGCGGTGCCGCTGAGGCGGACGCCGTGATCCACACGGCTTTCAACCACGATTTCTCGAAATTCGCGGAGAACTGCGCCGCCGACCGGCGCGCCATCGAGGCGCTCGGCGAAACCCTCCAAGGCTCGGGCCGGCCGCTGCTGGTCACGGCCGGCCTCGGCTTTGCCCCCGGCCGTGTCGGCACCGAGAAGGATCCGCCCATGCCGACGTCGGAGACCTACCCTCGCGCCTCCGAAATCACCGCGGTATCGCTTGTCGCCCGCGGCGTGCGCGCCTCCACCGTCCGGCTCCCGCCCTCGGTGCATGGCCATGGCGACCACGGCTTCGTGCCGATCCTGATCGATTTGGCCCGGCGCAAGGGCGTCTCGGCCTATATCGGCGAAGGGGAGAACCGCTGGCCGGCCGTGCACCGGCTCGATGCCGCCCGCGTCTATCGCCTGGCGATCGAGCGCGGCGCCGTCGGCGGTCCGTTCCTGGCAGTCGCGGAAGAGGGAGTTCCCTTCAGGCAGATCGCCGAGGTCATCGGCCGTCGGCTCGATGTGCCCGCCGTCTCGCTCTCACGGGAAGAAGCGGCCGAGCATTTCGGCTGGTTCGGCATGTTTGCCGGCTTCGACGTCCCGACCTCGAGCGAGCATACCCGCGCGCTGCTCGGCTGGCAGCCGCAACAGCCCGGCCTCCTCGCCGATATCGACCACCCGGCCTATTTCGGTGGGTAGCGTAACCGTGCCCGCATATAAAAATGGAGCATTTCCGTGACTGGAAAAAAACGGAAATGCCTCCCGGCTTGGCTCGTGAGGAGAACCGGCGGCAGCCCGAGCTAGTGCGACCGGCTCTCGTTCCTATCGGCGGGATCGTAATTAATTTCCCAATCCTTCTCAGGCTTTTTCTTGCCGGGCGGGTTCTTGTTTACCGTCGCATCCTCGGAGCCGGTGATGACGGTCGGCTTGGCGCTGGCGACGCCGGTGCTCTTCCGGTCGGCCCGCGACTTGGCGAACTGGCCGGTCGCGTCTTTCTCGGTGTTGGCCATGTCAATCGCCCTTCTGCTTCAGCGCATCGCCGAGATCTCTGGTCTCGGGGTCGCGATTGTTTTCGCCATGCGCGTCACGGTCGCGATCCGGATCATCCTTGGCCTTCATGTAGCCGCGAGGCTTATTCCCCCTCGGCCCTTCCCAGCGGGGTGACTGGTCGGTCGTGCCGGGGGCGCCGTCTTTCGGTGTCGTCATGCCCATGTTCGTTTCTCCATGTTGAATTCGAACAACAGGCAAAACCCCGAACTGTTCCCGCCCAGTCTCACAAATGCCAGCCAGTCGGCCGATCTTTTGCTCTCACCGAACAGCCAGCCCCGGCGTTGGCGCAGAAAAATATGGAACAGTGTCGGCCTCCATCGGTTGACCACAGGTCGACCTCAAATATGGAGCCGAAAATGAGCAAGACCAACGCCCGTGAACTTCAGAAACGCGCCGAACAGCAGGTCAAGAACACCAGCGCCGGCGGCCACCTCGGCGGCACCTATTTCGGCCAACAGCCGGACGGAAAAACCGCCTCGGACAGCAGCAATGACAGCGCCAAGGCACGGCCCAACGACGGCAATTGAGATCGGAAGGCTGCCGCAACGCGTGTGACCTGATGCTATCCACTACCCGATGAATCCGTCGCGCCCAGCGCGCTGGGCGCACAAACGTCCGGGACCTCCCCGTCAGGCCCGAGTACGTACGCCGCAGGCGAGGTCTCCATTGGGCTGCGTCTGCGATGAATGCTGGTGGTGATCACAGACCGCCTCAGCTAAACAAGAAGTCGCCCGAGTTGAAATTTGTAAGCCCGCTGAGGGTGGTGATGTTGTCGAATTCAGCAACCAGCACCGCGCCGCCGGCTGAACTTGGGTTCTGATCGTAGTAGACCGCCGCATGGCCGAGATCCGTGTTGTGGAACACGAACAATGCCCCTGTGGTTATGTTGCTGTAACCATTGATGGTGCTCTGGACGGTTGCGTTCGTGACGCTCACGTCCGTTTTGACGGCAACCTCCGTTCCGGCAACATTGATCGTGCCGTTGTTTCCCACCTTCACATTGTCCACGTTTGTATTGTTGTTGCCGACGGCGAACTCGAACGTGCCGCCTCCGACGTCCAACTGGAACCTGTCCACGGTTGTGCTATTCGTCCCAGCGTTGAAGTCAGTCATATGGTTCGTGGTGGTGGCAAACTTTTGGAAAAAGAAGGTATCATTTCCCACGCCCCCGGTCAGGGTGTTGTTGCCAGCACCACCGTTTAGGGTGTCGTTGCCGTCTTGGCCGAAAAGAGTGTCGTCACCTCCGAGCCCGAACATCATATCGTTACCGCCACCGCCGTAGAGCATATYGTCGCCCGTTCCACCGGTCGGATTGTCCACTGAGTTGCCATTGCCACCGGTGATAATCGTGAACGTCTCGGTCTTTTCGAAGGCCGGGCCTATAGGATCACCGGTCTGCGTTGCCGTTACCGTCACTGAAAATGTACCGTTCGTCGATAGCGCATCCGAATGAAGCGTATTGCCGGTAATCGAAAACAAGCCCGGATTCGACTGCGAGGCAATGCTGAAGCTGAATCCACCTGCGTCGGGATCAGTCGCCGCCAGCAGCCCACTGAACTCAAAACTATTGAAGTTAACGCTATCCGCCGGAACGACAGGCGTCAGCTTAATGTCGGTCGGCGCCTGCCTAGCTGGACCATCATCTGCGCCGGTGATGGCGACGACGATGTTGTGGCTGGCCGTGCCGTCGAGCGAGCTGACGCTCAGCGTGTCGCTGACGGCGTCGCCCTGGTTGAGCGCCTGCGTCGCGGCCCGGTTATTGTCGAGCGTATAGGTCCAGCTGCCGCTGGCGGCATTGAAGGTGAAGCTGCCATAGATGCCGTTGAGGGAGGCCGGGGCGGCAAACGC
>NZ_JBFUAY010000033.1:0-51712 GCF_056406015.1 Rhizobium sp. P1_E1
TTCTCTTTCTTCACAATATTCAATTTCTCTTTCTTCACAATATTCAATTGTCAAATAACAGACAGCCTCAAAAGCCGTCGACAAAACCCGTTCCAAACTCGCGCCCAGAACACAAACCAGCTTACCGCTAATCCGCTTGAGTTTCTTTAGAACGAAAGACTTCGTCGCCAGCAGCGCCGCCGCCCTCGTTCAGTGAGTGGGCTTATAGAACTAACCCTCCCAAACAGTCAACACACCAAACAAAAGTTTTTTGACATTTTTGTAACAGGTTGAAAATGAAGGGCTTTTAGCTCTCATCTCCAAAAACGACCAAATTCACCGCCCGAATGGGTGGCTTTTGAGATTCGTTTTCGCCGAATCCCGAAAAAYGGCTTCGGCGAGGGAGACAAGGCTTATATGGGGCGCTTGGCAGGGAATTCCAGGGTGCTTGCCTATGCCACGCCTCACTCGCTAGTTTGGCGATGAAGAATGATACGGCGGAGTGAAGAATGCTTGTCCTTGATGAAGAACAGACGCGGGCGGCCCTGCCCTGGCCGGAATTGATCGAGGCGATCGCCCGCATGTTCCAGAGCGAATGCGTGATGCCGGTGCGCCATCACCATGAAATGGATGTGCCGGATGAGGAAAGCGCCACACTGCTGCTAATGCCGGCCTGGGTTCCCGGACGCTATGCCGGGGTGAAAACGGTCTCGGTCTTTCCAGGCAATGTGCGGCGGGGCCTGCCGGCGATCTTCGGAACCTATCTTCTTTCCTCCGGCACTACCGGCGAAATGCTTGCTGCAATCGACGGCGGCGAGTTGACCGCGCGGCGGACGGCGGCGGCATCGGCGCTGGCGGCCCGTCATCTCGCCCGCCCCGACGCGGAAGAGTTGCTCGTCTGCGGAACCGGGCGGCTGTCGCTCAACCTGATGCTGGCCCACGGCACGACCCGGCCGATCAAGAGGTACCGGGTCTGGGGCCGCAACGGCCAAGCGGCGAAAAAGATCGCAGCCGAAGCACGGGCGCTCGGGCTGAATGCCGAAGCGGTCGCGGATGCTGAAGCCGCAGCGCGGACAGCGGACATCATTTCCTGCGCCACGCTTTCCAACGAGCCGTTGATATCAGGCGAATGGCTGAAGCCCGGCGCCCATCTCGATCTCGTCGGCGCCTTCAAGCCGAGCATGCGCGAAAGCGACGACGAGGCCATCCGTCGTGCTTCGGTCTATGTCGATACCCGCGCCGGCGCCATCAGCGAGGCAGGCGACATCGTCCAGCCGCTGAAAAGTGGCGTGCTGAAGGAAGGCGACATCAGGGCTGAGCTTGCGGAACTCGTCAGCGGTGTCCATGGCGGACGAAGCCATGACGCGGAGATCACGCTGTTCAAGTCGGTCGGCGCGGCTTTGGAGGATCTCGCCGGCGCCATTCTTGCCTATGAGACAGTGACGGGCCGAAAGTGACAATCAGTGCATCCTTGCCGGAACTTCCGGTTTCACATGTCCTGCCGGCCGTCGCTGCTGCGCTGGAAGAGCAAATGCGCGCCGTTCTTTCCGCCCCGCCCGGCGCCGGCAAGACGACGCTGGTGCCGCTCCACCTGCTTGGTCAGGCCTGGCGCGGCGACGGCAAGATCATCCTGCTGGAGCCACGTCGGCTGGCGGCGCGGGCGGCGGCAGGCCGGATGGCATCGCTGATCGGCGAACAGGTCGGCGAGACGGTCGGCTACCGCATGCGCCTCGACAACAGGATATCGGCAGCGACACGGATCGAGGTGGTGACCGAAGGGGTTTTTGCCCGGATGATCCTCGACGATCCGGAACTGACCGGTGTCTCGGTTGTCATCTTCGACGAGTTCCACGAGCGTTCGCTGGACGCAGACTTCGGACTCGCACTGGCGCTCGACGTCCAGTCGGCGCTGCGCGACGATCTGCGTATCCTCGTGATGTCGGCGACCCTCGACGTCGAACGCGTGGCTGCCCTGCTCGACCACCCACCGGTGATCGAAAGCCTCGGGCGCAGCTTTCCGATCGATGTCCGTTACCAGGATCGGCCGGGCGGCGAGCGCATCGAGGATGCGGTCACGCGGGCAATACTCGATGCGCATGCCAATGAGGCCGGCTCGATCCTTGCCTTCCTGCCCGGCCAGGCGGAAATCACGCGAACCGTAGAACGCCTGCAGGGACGATTCGGAGCCGAGACGCTGATTGCGCCGCTCTACGGCAATCTCAGCCAGAAGGAGCAGGATGCGGCGATCCGGCCGGCATCCCAGGGGACACGCAAGATCGTGCTTGCAACGTCTATCGCCGAAACATCGATCACCATCGACGGCGTCAGGATCGTGATCGACAGCGGCTCGCAGCGTCTGCCGGTGTTCGAGGCGTCGACCGGAATCACGCGGCTGGAGACGGTGCGCGTGTCGCGGGCTTCCGCCGATCAGCGGGCGGGTCGTGCCGGACGAACGGAGCCTGGCATCGCGGTCAGGCTGTGGCACCAGGGACAGACGGCGGCATTGCCGGCCTTCACACCGCCGCAGATCCTTTCCAGCGATCTCTCGGGGCTGGTGCTCGACCTCGCGCATTGGGGCGTCCAAGATCCTGCATCGCTTGCCTTCGTCGATCAGCCGCCGGAAACGACGCTGAGGGAGGCGCGGGTTCTGCTTGGCCAGCTCGGAGCGCTCGACAAGGACGGAGCGCTGACAGCGCGGGGCAAGGTCATGCGCGATCTGGCTTTGCCGCCGCGGCTTGCCGCCATGGTCGTCTCGGCCGGAGAAGCGGGACACGCACGGGATGCGGCGATGATCGCCGTGCTTCTCACCGAGCAGGGGCTTGGCGGAACGAGTATCGATATCGAGGAGCGGCTGCGACGCTTCAAGGCCGAGCGGGGCGAGAGAGCGGAGGCTTCAAGGCGGCTGGCAGGACGGCTGGCAAGCGGTCTCGACAGCGTTGCCTCAACGGCGCCGGCGCTTGCAGGCCAGCTGCTGCTGCATGCGTTCCCAGATCGAATCGCACTTCAGCGCGGCGGGCGCGGCCGATTCGTAATGGCGAACGGGCGTGGAGCGGAGCTACCGGAAACCGAGAGGCTGGCCGGCAGCCAGATGCTGGTGATTGCCGACCTGACCGGACGGGCAGCCCAGGCGCGGATTCTGGCAGCTGCCGAGGTGACACGCGGCGACATTGAAGCAGAGTTGCCCGGCGAAATCAAAACCGGAGACCAGATATTCTTCGACCGACAGAGCCGGCAAGTCAGAGCGCGGCGGGCAACCCGACTCGGCGCGATCGTCTTCGAAGAGACGCCGTTGCCACGACCTTCCGGGGCAGCAGTCACCCAGRCACTGGTGGAGGGAGTGCGCGAGCTGGGGCTCGATCAGCTTGCCTTCTCGAAAGAGGCCGTGCAGCTTCGCGAGCGGATCGGATTCCTTCATCGGACGATCGGCGAGCCCTGGCCCGATGTCAGCGACGGCGCCCTGCTTTCCCGGCTGGACGAGTGGTTCGCACCCTTTCAGACCGAGGCCCGCGGCCTTTCCGAGATTTCCGCAGCCGGCCTTTCGAACGGGCTGATAGCGCTGGTACCGCACGAATTGCAGCGCGACCTTAGCCGGCTTGCGCCAACGCATTTCGAAGCGCCGACCGGCCAAAGGCATCCGATCCAGTATGAGGGTGAGGAGCCGGTGCTGACGATCCGCGTACAGGAGCTGTTTGGACTGAAGCAGCATCCAGCCATTGCCGGTGGCCGCCTGCCGCTGCTGCTCGAGCTCACCTCGCCGGCGCACCGGCCGATCCAGACGACACGCGACCTGCCGGGCTTCTGGGCCGGCTCGTGGAAGGATGTGCGGGCTGATATGCGCGGCCGCTATCCCCGGCATCCCTGGCCGGAGCGGCCGGAGGATGCGTTGCCGACGACACGGGCAAAACCGCGTGGTACATGAGGGCCATTCAAGGAGCCCCCGGCATGATCGACAAGCCTAGCATGATCGACAACACGGAAGGCTATACGCTGGAGGACCGGCACAACAGCCGCAGGCTGCGTCTGCAGACATTGGTGCGGCTGCGCTGGCTTGCCGTCGGCGGACAGGCGCTGACGGTTTTCATCGTTGCCTTCTGGCTGAAATTTCCTCTGCCGCTGATTGCCAGCTCTTCGTTGATCGCCGCCCTTGCCTGGGTGAATTTCTACCTGACGATCCGCTATCCACCGACCCATCGGCTGGAACCTCCAGCCGCCTTTGCGCTGCTCGGCTTCGATCTCTTGCAGCTCTGCGCTCTGCTCTTCATCACCGGTGGCCTTGCCAATCCTTTCGCGGCACTCGTCTGCGTGCCCGTCATCATCTCCTTTGCTTCGCAGCCGATCCGATACAGCACCGCGCTGATCGGCTTTGCGATGGTCTGCATCACGGTGCTTGCCTTTTCGCCCTTTCCCCTGCCCTGGTTCGACGGGGTCGAGATCAACGTGCACAACGTCATGCAGTTCGGTGTCTGGTGCTCGATCGCCTCGACGATGGCATTCGCCGCCTTCTATGCCTATCGGGTCTCGATGGAAGCGAGCCAGCTTGCCGATGCGCTGGCTGCGACCGAACTGGTGCTGCAGCGGGAAAAGCATCTGTCGCAGCTCGACGGCCTGGCGGCTGCGGCCGCCCATGAGCTCGGTACGCCGCTTGCAACGATCAGCGTCGTCGCCAAGGAAATGGAGCGCGAACTCAAGGATGACGATCGTTTCCGCGAGGACGTGATGCTGCTGCGCAGCCAGAGCGAACGCTGCCGTGACATCCTGCGGCGGCTGACGACGCTTTCCTCCGAAGGCGAGGCGCATATGCGCCGCCTGCCGCTTTCGTCGATGATCGAGGAGATCGTCGCCCCGCACCGGGAATTCGGTATCGCTCTCGAGCTCATCGAAAAGAGCCCGCGCAAGGGTGAGCCGGTCACCGACCGCAATGCCGGCATCATGTACGGGCTCGGCAACCTGATCGAAAACGCCGTCGATTATGCGCGGGAGAAAGTGATCGTTACTGTCGAGCACGATCACGACAAAGTGCTGATCGTCATCGAGGACGATGGCAACGGTTATGCGCCTGACATTCTGACGCGGATCGGCGAACCCTATGTGACCAAGCGGCAGAAGGAGGATACGGCGGGCGGCCTCGGGCTTGGACTTTTCATCGCCAAGACGCTGCTGGAGCGCTCCGGCGCATCGCTGGTTTTCGAGAACCGCGATCCGGAAAGTGCGGGCGCGCGTATCCGAATCGAATGGCCGCGCATGCTGATTGACGCAAATTCGACAAAATGACTTTGTCGGCATAAACAGGATATAGCGGTTGACGCAGATCGGGCGCTCAACCGCCGGGACCGAGACGATGACAGAACAGAATCATGACAATTTCGCCGCGTCGGACGAGGATCATATCGGTCCCGACGCCAGCCTGCTGATCGTCGACGACGACGGGCCGTTCCTGCGCCGCCTGGCACGGGCGATGGAGACGCGCGGCTTCCAGGTGGAGACGGCCGAATCAGTGGCGGAGGGCGTTGCGAAATCGAAAGGCAGGCCGCCGAAATATGCGGTGGTCGACCTTCGGCTCGGCGACGGCAATGGGCTCGACGTCATCGAGGCGATCCGTCAGCGGCGCGACGACACCAGGATCATCGTGCTGACCGGCTACGGCAATATCGCAACGGCGGTAACGGCCGTGAAGCTCGGCGCCGTCGATTATCTTGCAAAGCCTGCAGATGCCGACGACGTGTTTTCGGCGCTGACACAGCGGCCGGGCGAAAAGGCTGAGCTTCCCGAAAATCCGATGTCGGCCGACCGCGTGCGCTGGGAACACATCCAGCGGGTCTATGAAATGTGCGAGCGCAATGTTTCCGAAACGGCGCGCCGGCTCAACATGCACCGGCGGACGCTGCAGCGTATCCTTGCCAAACGCGCGCCGAAATAGACGAACACCTCGCGCGCTTATAATCAGACGTCGTCCACAGTGAACGGTTTTCCGCTCGCCCATTCGGCCATCATCAGCCTTTGGGCGGCGGCACGCGAGAAGTTGAGCGTGACGGATTTGCGCGTGGCCGGCGCCATGCGGTGTTCCGGCGCCTCGCGAATCATATGGGCGCCATAACCATCCGACAGGAACAGTCCGCATTCCTCGGGAAAGATCTCCAGCGGCACATCCTTGTGAGTCGCAAAGAATAGACGGTCGCAATGCAGCCTATATTCCGGCCATTTGCGATCCACCCTGAAATCCTCGATCGACGTCTTGATTTCGATGATCCAGACCTCGCCCTTGTCCGAAAGAGTGATCAGATCGGCGCGGCGGCCGCTGGCTAGCGGCAGTTCGGGCAGCACGGCGTGGCGCATTTCATGCAGCAACATCTGCGTTCCGCGCCGTACCATCATGGCCCTGTCCGATTGCCGGCCATCGATTAACGGATTGTTATTGTAAACGCTCAAAATCGTCATGGATAACCATCAGAGGGGCTGGCGTGTTGTTGCAAAAAAACCATGCGCTTCTAATTTGCGCGGCAGACGGATTTGTCGCGCTGCAGTAGCCTTGCAAAGCGCAAGTTAATCGAAAATAAACCATAATCAACGATGGTCGAAAGACCGTTCTCCTTGCCCCAAAACTTCAAGAGTCATCCATGCGCATCTGCAATGCATTCCCTGTATTTGGCCTGCTGGCGACGCTCGCTCTGGCCGGTTGCTCCACGACATCAGACAGCGCATCCGTCGACGACAAGGGCGCAGGCCCAACGGTGCAGACAGCACAGATCTTCAATGACGCCTACGGCGTGACGAAGGATGCCGGATACTCCCTGCCGGCGATCCCGATTGATAGGGTCAAGCCGCAGTTCCGCCGCCAGGTCGTCAGCTACGAGACCACCGAGCGCCCCGGTACGATTATTGTCAACACGCGCGAGCGCTTCCTCTATTACATCCTGGCCAACGGCAAGGCGATGCGCTACGGCATCGGCGTCGGCAAGCAGGGCTTCGCATGGGCCGGCACCGCCTACGTCGCCTGGAAGCAGGAATGGCCGAACTGGCACCCGCCAAAGGAGATGGCCGTCCGCCGGCCTGATCTCGCCAAGTACGTCGAAGACGGCATGGGCCCGGGCCTCACCAATCCTCTCGGCGCACGCGCCATGTATCTCTTCAACGAAGACGGCAAGGACACGCTCTTCCGCCTGCACGGCACGCCGGAATGGGCCTCGATTGGCACCGCCGCTTCCTCGGGCTGCATTCGCCTGATGAACCAGGATGTCATCGACCTGTACAGCCGCGTCCGTCCCGGCAAGGGCACGTCCAAGGTCGTCGTCATCCAGTAAGCTAATTGCCGAATTCGGTATAAAAAAGGCCGCCGGACTGTCGTACCGGCGGCCTTTTCGCATCCTCCCTCACGCCATCAGGCGGCCTGTTTCGCCTTGAGCTCGAGGCGACGGCGGTGAAGCACCGGCTCGGTGTAACCGTTCGGCTGTTCCCTACCCTTCAGGACGAGATCGAGGGCGGCCTGGAAGGCAATCGAATCGTCGAAATTGCCGGCCATCGGCTGATAGGCGATATCCGACGCATTCTGCCCGTCGACGACGGCGGCCATGCGTTTCATGGTCTCGACGATCTGAGCTTCGGTGACGACCTTGTGATGCAACCAGTTCGCCATGTGTTGGGCCGAAATGCGCAGCGTCGCGCGATCTTCCATCAGGCCGACATTGCTGATGTCGGGCACCTTCGAGCAGCCGACACCCTGATCGACCCAGCGCACGACGTAGCCAAGGATGCCTTGGGCATTGTTATCGAGCTCGCGCTGGATTTCCTCCGGCGTCCAGTTCGGCCGCACCGCAACCGGCACGGAGAGAATGTCGGAGAGCTTGGCGCGAGCGCGGTCCTTCAGTCCCTGTTGAACACGGGCGACATTGACCCGGTGATAATGGGTGGCATGCAGGGTTGCGGCCGTCGGCGACGGCACCCAGGCGGTGTTGGCGCCAGCCTTCGGGTGGGCGATCTTCTGTTCGAGCATCGCTGCCATCAGATCGGGCATCGCCCACATACCCTTGCCGATCTGGGCGTGGCCGGAAAGACCGCATTCGAGGCCGATGTCGACGTTCCAGTTCTCATAAGCGGAAATCCAGGCCGCCTGACGCATGTCGCCCTTGCGAATCATCGGACCGGCTTCCATCGAGGTGTGGATCTCGTCACCGGTCCGATCGAGGAAGCCGGTATTGATGAAGACGACGCGCTCGCGGGCAGAGCGGATGCATTCCTTGAGGTTGACGGTCGTGCGGCGTTCCTCATCCATGATGCCCATCTTGATGGCATTGCGCGGCAGGCCAAGCGCATCTTCGACCCGCGAGAAGATTTCGACGGCGAAGGCGACCTCTTCGGGCCCATGCATCTTCGGCTTGACCACATACATGGAGCCGGTGCGGGAATTCTTCGTCCGGCCGGCCGGGCCAATATCATAAAGCGCGATCAAGCCGGTGATCACAGCATCCATGATGCCTTCAGGCACTTCGTTGCCGTAGCGGTCGAGGATCGCCGGATTGGTCATGAGGTGGCCGACATTGCGCACCAGCATCAGCGAGCGGCGATGCACCTCGAAGGAGGTGCCGTCCGGACCGGCATATTGCAGATCCGGGTTGAGCTTGCGGATGAAGCTTGTTCCGCCCTTTGCCACCTCTTCCTGCAGGTCGCCTTTCATCAGACCGAGCCAGTTGCGATAGACGACGACCTTGTCCTCGGCATCGACAGCGGCGATCGAATCCTCGCAGTCCATGATTGTCGTGATTGCCGACTCCAGCCAGACATCGGAAATATCGGCCGGATCGGCTTTTCCGATCGTCGTCGTCGCATCGATGACGATTTCGATGTGAATACCATTGTTCTTCAGAAGAATATGCGTGGGAGCGGCGGCGTCACCACGATAGCCGGCAAAATGTTTGTCGTCCGTCAGCATTGCCTGCTCGCCATCGATCGATCTGACGGCCAACGCTCCATCCTTGACGGCGAAGCTTCCTACATCCTTCCAGCGGCAGTCCTGCAACGGCACTGATGTATCGAGGAAATCGCGCACCCAGGCGATGACCTTCTCGCCGCGTTTCGGATTGTAGATCTTGCCCTTCTCGGCGCCGTCGCTCTCGGGAATCGCGTCCGTGCCGTAGAGCGCATCGTAGAGCGAGCCCCAGCGGGCATTGGCGGCGTTCAGAGCATAGCGGGCGTTCATGACGGGAACGACGAGCTGCGGGCCGGCGATCGAGGCGATCTCCGGATCGACATTTTGGGTCGAAACCTGGAAGTCCGTGCCTTCCGGCAGGAGATAGCCGATTTCGCGGAGGAAGGACTGGTAGTCGTCCATATCCGCCGGGGCGCCATGCCGGCGATACCACTCGTCGATCTTCACCTGCAGGTCGTCGCGTTTTGCCAGCAGCGCACGATTTTTCGGGGCGAGATCGTGGACGATCGCCGAAAAATCGGCAAAGAACTTGTCTGCATCGACCGCCAGACTCTGCAGCACCTCCTTGACGAGGAAATCATGAAGGACGGTTTCGATGGCAAGACCGTTCTTATCAACGCGGCTCATGCGACATTCTCCCTGGCAACGACTTTGAATGCTGCCACTTTGCCCGGCTTTCATTCACAGTCAATTCTGCAATAATTCGAAAGATTTATGCCTTCGTGGAAATTATGCGCGGTGTCACGCGCATCGGCAGGCCATTCTGCGGCTGCGTCGTCAGCTTCTGCACCGGCCAGGGGTTGGTCTGATCGGTGGAATCGAAACGATAGCGATGCATCAGGACGGCAAGGGCGATCACCGCCTCCTGAAGTGCAAATGTTGCACCGATGCAGACACGCGGACCGGCGCCGAAAGGCAGGAACTGGAAACGGCCGATCGAGCCGCGATTTTCCGGCAGGAAGCGTTCGGGCATATAGGCACGTGGCCTGTCCCAATGAAGTTCGTGGCGATGCAACGTCCAGGGCATGATCAGCACCGTGACACCGGCCTCGATCTCGACCCGCTCGCCCTTGGGGCTTGTCCAGGAATCATTCGATATGGCGGCGCGATTGATGGATGGCGCCGGCGGATAGAGGCGCAAAGCCTCCTCAAAGGCGGCGCGCGTCTGCGGCATCATATCCAGCCATTCCACGGGTTCAGCCCCGGTGGCGAGCACCGCGTCGATTTCTTCTTCCATCGCTTCGCGGATATGCGGGCTGTTTGATACGCAATACAGCGTCCAGGCCAATGCCCGGGCTGTGGTCTCATGCCCGGCGCCGATGAAGGTCAGAATATTGTCTTCGATCTCCTCCTTCGTCAGCCCCTCAGGGCCGGCCTGTTCCAGGAGCAGGGTCAGGAAATCCTCGGGCGCGGTGCTGCGATTCGCCTTCATCTTTGCGAGCCGCATATCCATCGTGTTGCGCACGATGGCGCGGAATTTCTCCAGCACTTTCTGACCGCCGATGCGTGTCACACGTGGAACCCAAGACGGAGCGCGCATCAGATCCATCGGATCGACGCGGCCCATGCGATGCAGGAGTTCATTGACATCGTCGGCGAAATGGCCGCTCGAGGTGACGATTTCACCGGAGAACAACGTATCGGCGAGAATCGCGAAGGTCAGCTCGGTCATGTCGGTGCTGATATCGAAAATTGCGCCTGCCTCGTCTGCACTCTCATATTTACGGACATAGTCTTCGGACTGGCGCAGCATCTGCCCGGCGAAGCCTTGGGCGTGGCGAGGCGTGAAGACAGGCGCCACCGCCTTGCGCGATCTTTTCCAGACCGAACCTTCGGCGGTCAGAAGGCCGTCGCGGAGGATCGGACGCAGGACGAGTTGGCGCACATCCGACATGCGGTAATTATTGGCATTGTCGACCAGCACATGTTTGATAAGGCCGGGATCGTTGACGATCAGCGTCCGCTGCCCGAAGAAATTGGTACGGATCCAGGGAAGCGTGTAGGACGGCTCGCCCCAGAGTTCGAGCGGATTGCGCAGGATGATGCGAATGATTTCCAGCCGGCTCGGCGGCACGGTACGCGGCAGCGGTGCTGGCGGAACGAAGGGGTCCGGACGCATGTCCATCGTAAAAGCCTTTCGGGGAAGATCTAAGCTTCCCGGCAAGCTTGAAGCTAGGGCAGGCCCTTAAGTTCGTCCAGCTTGTCGTTGATCAGCCAGCCGTAATAATTCTCTTCCGGCCAGACGGTCGTACCGGCGCCCCGGTTCTTCGCAGCAAGTGCTGCGGCGCGCTGGCGCGAATTGCCGACATTATAAAGCGTCGCCGTCAGGCCGGGATTGCCCGAGATATCCATGCCGGCGATCTCCTTGTAGTCGTCGATCGACCTGCGGATCGAAGCCGCGACGAAGGCGAGCGAGATATCGGGATCCATGATTGCCTTGTAGACGGCGCCGGCATCCTTCTCATTCAGCTTCGGATARCCCGACACGCGGGTCACGAGATCGGAGAGCATCAGTGCCGTCAGCGGATTGACCTGGCCGAGGCCGAAGGTCTGGCCGGCGTAGAAAGGCTGGAAGAAGACCGCGCTGAAGCGGTTGTTGGGGAAACTCTTGCCGCCTACCGTCTTGCCGCGGAAATCGCTTTCCCACACATCTTCGCGGCAGGACCAGAGCGTGTAGGAATCGCTCTTGCCCTTGCATTCGGAAAATTGCGGCCGCGCCACGAATTCGTCGACGCTTTCGCCGTCATAGGCGAAGCGGAAGCTTTCTCCGGCATAGGAGGCCGCCTTGACATAATAGGCCTGCAGCCGGTCATAGGCGTCGACATTATAGGTGTGCTCGCCGACGATCGCGCCGACGACATGGATGGGATTGATGCCGTAGGCGCTGGAGATCTTCCGGATCTTGCCCATCAACTCGCGATCGGTCGCCAGAAGTTCATGAACCTTTTCGTATTTCAGATCGAAGCTGCTCTTGGTGCCCTTGGTGCGCCTGATGGAAGCGCCCGGAATATCGGGCTGCTCAGCGTGACGATTGCCCGCCGGCACCGTCTGCATCGCGAAGGCAGGCGCCGAATTCACCAGGGCAACGGCAATCATAAGGCTTGTCAAAAGGCGTCGCACGATCCGTTATCCCGTCCGTTCCATCGTCCTGTTTGCGATGCGGCTGCCTGGACCAGAATCTTGGCCGAATAAAGCCGGAGCAGAAAACAAGACGGGCCTTCACTAGAAAGTAAAAGGCCCGCTGTCGAGAGTCGAGTTCGTCACAATCCGGCATTCATACCGGGAAAGACATGAACCGGTGCGCCGATATCACAGAATGAAGCGCGACAAATCCGTGTTCTGTGCGAGATCGCCGACATGCTCGCGCACATAGGCGGCATCGATCGTCACGGCCGTCCCGCCCCGATCCGGCGCGTTATAGGAAATATCGTCGAGCACCCGCTCCATGACCGTCTGCAGACGGCGTGCGCCGATGTTTTCGACGGAAGAGTTAAGATGCACGGCGACATCGGCAAGCGCGTCGATCGCGTCGTCGGTGAATTCGAGGCTCAGGCTTTCGGTTTCCATCAGTGCGCGGTACTGACGGATAAGGCTCGCTTCCGTCTCGGTCAGGATTCGACGGAAATCATCCTTGTTCAGCGGACGCAATTCGACACGGATCGGCAGGCGGCCTTGCAGCTCCGGCAAAAGATCCGAGGGCTTGGAGACATGGAAGGCGCCGGAGGCGATGAAGAGGATGTGGTCTGTCTTCACCGGTCCGTACTTGGTCGAAACCGTCGTGCCTTCAACGAGCGGCAAGAGGTCGCGCTGGACGCCTTCGCGCGAAACGCCGGCGCCCATGCCACCGTCGCGGGCGGCGATCTTGTCGATTTCGTCGAGGAAGACGATGCCGTCATTCTCGGTGGAGCGAACGGCTTCGCGCTGGATCACTTCGTTGTCGATCAACTTGTCGGATTCGTCGCGGATCAGGTCGCTGTAGGAGGCCTTGACTGTGGTGCGGACCTTCTTGGTGCGGCCGCCCATCGCCTTGCCGAACATTTCCGACAGGTTCAGCACGCCGATATTGGCGCCCGGCATGCCAGGAATTTCAAAGCCACCCATGCCGGAACCGGCATCGGCCACCTCGATATCGATTTCCTTGTCGTCGAGCTCGCCATCTCTCAGCTTCTTGCGGAAGTTTTCGCGGGTGGCGGGCGAAGCGGTGGTGCCGACCAGCGCATCGAGAACACGCTCCTCGGCGCTCACATGCGCCTTGGCCTGCACCTCGGCCCGCTTCTTCTCGCGCACCAGACCGATGCCGACCTCGACCAGATCGCGGATGATCTGCTCAACATCGCGGCCAACATAGCCGACTTCGGTGAACTTGGTGGCTTCCACCTTGATGAAGGGTGCTCCGGCAAGTTTTGCCAGGCGGCGGGAGATCTCGGTCTTGCCGACACCGGTCGGGCCGATCATCAGGATGTTCTTCGGCATGACTTCATCGCGCAGGCTCGGGTCGAGCTGCTGGCGGCGCCAGCGGTTGCGCAGCGCAATTGCGACGGCGCGTTTGGCATCATGCTGGCCGATGATGTAGCGGTCGAGTTCGGAAACGATCTCGCGGGGGGAAAAGGTCGTCATTGGGTGTTATTCTCCTGGCGGTCCAGGGCCATTAGCAGCGCCCGGCCGTAATTCGTCGTTGTTTCGCCAAGTCCTCGAAGGCCTGTTCGTCTAGGCCAAGCGGCCGGAAGGCATGGGGTTCAGCCTTCAACATCCAAGGATTCCACCACGATATTGTGGTTCGTGTAGACGCAGATGTCGGCTGCGATATCGAGGGCGCGGCGAGCAATCTCTTCGGCCGATTTGTCAGTATCCATAAGCGCACGGGCGGCGGCCAAGGCAAAATTGCCGCCCGAACCGATCGCCGTCGTGCCATGCTCAGGCTCCAGGACGTCGCCGTTGCCGGTGATCGCCAGCGTGATCGACTTGTCGGCGACGAGCATCATGGCTTCGAGATTACGCAGGTATTTGTCGGTGCGCCAGTCCTTGGCGAGCTCGACGGCGGCACGCATCAATTGACCGGGATATTGCTCAAGCTTCTTTTCGAGCCTTTCGAGCAGTGTAAAGGCATCGGCAGTGGCGCCGGCGAAACCGGCGACGACTTCGCCCTTGCCGATACGGCGCACCTTGCGGGCATTGCCCTTCATGACGGTCTGGCCGAGGCTCACCTGGCCGTCGCCCGCCATCACTACCTTGCCGCCTTTTCGAACTGTAATGATTGTTGTCATAAAACACCTGTCCGCCCATGACGCGGGCCGTTACGCTAGAGCATGATGCCGAAAAGTGTGAAGCGGTTTTCGGACGACATCATGCTCTATTTCTTCAATTTAGATCCGGATTCAGATCTTAGGCCGAAGAGCCTGAGATCATCCGGATCTAAGCCGTACACCGGCCTTGTTGAGCCCTATGTAAGTGGGCCGAGGCAGATTGCAAATGGGCCGGCTTTTCTCTTGCCCGGCTTCTGGATATTTCCCGATGCGCCTGATAAGGAACGGCCTTATTCCCGATGGAGGGCCATATGGCCGAGACCGCAGCAAGCCGCACGGGCAGCGTTTCCCGCAGGACCAACGAAACCTCGATTTCCGTTTCCGTCAATCTCGACGGCACCGGCAAATCGACGATTTCGACGGGCGTTGGCTTCTTCGACCATATGCTCGACCAGCTTTCGCGACACTCCCTCATCGACATGGAGATCGATGCCAAGGGCGACCTGCATATCGACGACCACCATACGGTCGAAGATACGGGCATCGCCATCGGCCAGGCGATCTCCAAGGCGCTCGGCGACCGGCGCGGCATCACCCGCTACGCCTCGATCGATCTCGCCATGGACGAGACGATGACCAAGGCTGCTGTCGATCTTTCCGGTCGGCCGTTCCTCGTCTGGAATGTCGCCTTCAGCGCGCCGAAGATCGGCACTTTCGACACCGAACTCGTTCGCGAATTCTTCCATGCGCTCGCCCAGAATGCCGGCATCACCTTGCATATTCTCAACCATTATGGTGCCAACAACCACCATATTGCCGAGACATGCTTCAAGGCCGTTGCCCGCGCATTGCGCACGGCGACAGAGATCGATCCGAGACAGGCGGGCCGTGTTCCCTCGACCAAGGGCACGCTCGTCTGAGCCCTTAGAGGGAGCGGCGACAATGACATCCAGCTATATCTTCCTGACACCGCCCGGCAGCACGAGCGCCACGGCCGACGAGACGCGAACCATCCGCGACGGCTTCACGCTGCTCGGCTTCCTGTTTCCATGGGCTTGGCTGCTGGCGCATCGGCTTTGGCTGCACGCCGCCGCCGCCTTTCTGCTGCAGGGGATTGGTGGTGCGCTGATGGACGAACCGGGCCTCGGGCCGGCGGGAGCGGCAATCCTCCTGGGCGTGAATATGCTGGCCGGTCTCGAGGGCCAGAATTTCCGTGTCCGCAAGCTTGCCGCCAAGGGATGGAACGAAGACGCACTCATTGCAGCCGATACGATCGGCATTGCAGAGCAGATCTATTTCTCGGACAGGGCTGTAATCGCGGATAGCGACGACGCCGCGGCACCGGACTGGCAGAACAGGGCCCGTCCGAACAGCCCGCGCGGCCACGGCACATCGCTTGGTCTCTTTGGTTTTGATGGAGGACGCTGACGATGCGCGTCGCGATTATCGACTATGGCTCCGGTAACCTGCGTTCGGCGACCAAGGCTTTCGAGCGTGCCGCCCGCGAAGCGGGCATCGATGCCCATATCGATCTTACCGACCGGGCGGAGGATGTTGCCGCGGCCGATCGTATCGTGCTTCCCGGTGTCGGCGCCTATGCCGATTGCCGGCGCGGCCTCGATGCCGTGCCTGGGATGGCCGAGGTGTTGATCGAGGCTGTCGAGAAGAAGGCGCGGCCGTTCTTCGGCATTTGCGTCGGCATGCAGCTCATGTCCTCGCGCGGCCTTGAGAAAACCGTGACGCACGGCTTTAACTGGATTCCCGGTGACGTCGTCGAGATGACGCCTGACGATCCCGCGCTGAAGATCCCGCAGATCGGCTGGAACACGCTCGACCTGAAGCGCGAACATCCGCTCTTCGAGGGAATTCCGACAGGGTCGCAGGGGCTACATGCTTATTTCGTGCATTCCTACCATCTTGCTGCCGAAAACGCCGAGGATGTCATTGCGACGGCCGACTATGGCGGTCCGATGACCGCTTTCGTCGGGCGCGACAACATGGTCGGARCACAGTTTCACCCCGAAAAGAGCCAGAAGCTCGGCCTGGCCCTGATCGGCAATTTCCTGCGCTGGAACCCATAGTTCACGCAATTCCGGACGCAAAATCGCTGCGCAGTTTTGCTGGAATTGCTCCAAGGGCTGGCTTTTAATACAGCCGCCTTATTTCCTCTGTATGGAAACGGCGGAACAGGAGCGCACTCGATGCCGGCTTCACGGAAATCAGGCAAGGTGTTCTACACGTTGCGGCCCTCCAGGGAAGGCTTGCCTGCCTTTTCTGATATCAAGCTTCCCGGCGGCACGATCATCCGCCGTGTCGACGAAGCCATCCACAGACAAGCGCTTTCCAATGCAGCCAAGGCGCTGAAAGAAAGGCTGGACCGATGATCCATGAATCGTTCCCCGCAAACGACAGTGCGAGCCGGCGGCAAAATGGGGTCAGCGCCAGCGACATCGCCGAGGCCGTGCTGGAATTTTATATCGAAGGTGAGGACGATCTGATCGGCCTGCTCGCCTACGCACTCTACGAGCGTCAAAAGCGCGATTTCGTTCTCAGCCATCGCAAGCGAAATGCCGGCCGTTCGCCCGATGAGGCCGAACTTGCCGCCGTCAACAGCAATTATCTCTCGACCGACCTGCGCAATACGCTGCGCGACCGCGCCTCGCAGATCCTTTCGAGTTATGCCGAAACCTATGTCGAGGCGATGGAGCCGCAGATCCGGCTCACTGCCGTCAACAACGATGCGCTGCGCCAGGTGCGAAACATCGAGAAATCGATCAAGAGGCGCCTGGGCTTCTGGCGTCAGGTCCGGGCCGGCTTTGCCGTCATCCTGCTGCTTCTTCTGCTTTTCGGCGCGGCTACCATTGCCGCTGTCTTTTTCCGCTCGGATATCGTAGATGCGTGGAATGCGCTGATGGTACCGACCACTCTACGGACGTAAGACGACATGATCCTTTTTCCCGCGATCGACCTGAAAGGCGGCCAATGCGTCCGCCTGAAGCTCGGCGACATGCAGCAGGCGACGGTCTACAACACCGATCCGGCCGCCCAGGCGAGATCCTTCGAAGATCAGGGTTTCGAATGGCTGCATGTGGTCGATCTCGACGGCGCCTTCGCGGGACATTCGGCCAATGGCGATGCCGTCGAAGCGATCCTCAAGGCAACTGAAAATCCGGTGCAGCTCGGCGGCGGCATTCGCACGCTCGATCATATCGAGGCCTGGCTGTCGCGCGGGCTGCGACGCGTCATTCTCGGCACCGTGGCGGTCAGAAATCCGGCGCTGGTCATCGAGGCCTGCCGGAAATTTCCTGGTCATGTCGCCGTTGGCATCGATGCCAAGGGGGGCAAGGTGGCCGTCGAGGGTTGGGCGGAGGCCTCCGAACTCGGTATCATCGAGCTCGCCAGAAAATTCGAGGGGGCCGGCGTCGCCGCGATCATCTACACCGATATCGACCGTGACGGCATCCTGGCCGGCATCAACTGGACCTCGACGCTGGAACTTGCCGGCGCGGTTTCCATTCCCGTCATCGCCTCGGGCGGCCTTGCCTCTCTCGACGATGTCAGGCGCATGCTGGAGCCCGATGCGCGAAAGCTGGAAGGGGCGATTTCCGGCCGTGCGCTTTATGATGGCCGTATCGACCCCAAGGAAGCGCTGGCGCTGATCAAGGCGGCCCGGACCAAGGAGACCGCGTAATGACCCTCAAGGCCCGTGTCATCCCCTGCCTCGACGTCAAGGACGGCCGCGTCGTCAAGGGCGTCAACTTCCTCAACCTCGTTGATGCCGGCGATCCCGTCGAAGCCGCGAAGGCCTATGATGCGGCCGGTGCCGACGAACTCTGTTTCCTCGACATCACCGCTTCCTCGGACAATCGCGAGACGATCTTCGATGTCGTGTCGCGCACGGCCGACCAATGCTTCATGCCGCTGACGGTCGGCGGCGGGGTGCGTACTATCGCCGATATCCGCAAGCTGCTGCTGTGCGGTGCCGACAAGGTCTCGATCAATTCGGCGGCCGTCAGCAATCCCGACTTTGTCACTGAGGCGGCCGACAAGTTCGGCGACCAGTGCATCGTCGTCTCGATCGACGCCAAGCGCCGGCGCACCCAGGCGGTCGGCGGCGACAATCTCAGCGCCTGGGAAATCTATACCCATGGCGGCCGCAACGCGACCGGCATCGATGCCGTCGAATTCGCCCAGAAGATGGTGGCGCGCGGCGCCGGCGAGCTGCTGGTCACCTCGATGGACCGCGACGGCACCAAGGTCGGCTACGATCTGGAACTGACGCGGGCGATCGCCGATGCGGTGCGTGTGCCTGTCATCGCCTCCGGCGGCGTCGGCGATCTCGACGATCTCGTCGCCGGGGTAAAGGAGGGCCATGCCAATGCCGTCCTCGCCGCGTCGATCTTCCACTTCGGCACCTATTCCGTCAGCGAGGCAAAGCACTATATGTCGAAGTGCGGCATCGACATGCGTCTCGACTGAACCTTGAAAGCGGACCTATGAGCGGATTTTCCCTTTCCGATCTCGAGAGCATCGTCGAAGAGCGATCGAAAGCCTCGCCGGAGCAATCCTGGACCGCCAAGCTCGTGGCCGCCGGCCAGCCGAAAGCGGCAAAGAAGCTCGGCGAAGAAGCGATCGAAGCCGTGATGGCGGCGGTGACGGGCGACCGCGACAATCTGACCTATGAGGCTGCGGATGTGCTCTATCACCTATTGGTCGTATTGAAGATTGCTGAAATACCGTTAGAGAATGTCATGGCCGAGCTCGAGCGCAGAACCGCGCAGTCCGGCCTCAAGGAAAAGGCCAGCCGGCAGAGTTCATGAGTATCGCGACTGAGATTATCGGGGTGCCRGAAACGTTGGATCACTTCCAGTCGGAATCCTATTCCCCCTACCACTTCTTCTCTTCCGAACAATGGGCGAAATTCCGCGCCGACACGCCGTTGACGCTGACGAGCGACGAGGTCAAACGGCTGCGTTCGATGGGCGATCCGATCGATCTCGACGAGGTCCGGCGCATCTATCTGTCGCTGTCACGGCTGCTGTCGGCGCATGTCGAATCCTCGCAGATGCTGTTCGAACAGCGCAACCGCTTCCTCAGCCTGTCCGATGTGACGAAGACGCCCTTCGTCATCGGCATCGCCGGCTCGGTCGCTGTGGGAAAATCGACCACCGCCCGCATCCTCAAGGAGCTTCTGGGGCGCTGGCCCTCCAGTCCGAAGGTCGATCTCGTCACCACCGACGGCTTCCTTCATCCGAACGCCGTGCTGCAGCGGGAAAAGCTGATGCAGCGCAAGGGCTTTCCGGAAAGCTACGACACGGCTGCGATCCTGCGCTTCCTCTCGGCCATCAAGGCCGGACAGCCGGATGTGAAGGCGCCCAGCTATTCGCACCTCGTCTACGACGTGCTGCCGGACGAATACAAGATCGTCGACCGGCCCGACATCCTGATCTTCGAGGGCATCAACGTGCTGCAGTCGCGCGACCTGCCTGCCGGCGGCAGAATTGTGCCGATGGTCTCCGACTTCTTCGACTTCTCGATCTATATCGATGCCGCGGAAGACGAGATCCACAACTGGTATGTCACGCGCTTCATGCGGCTGCGCGAGACCGCCTTCCGCGATCCGAATTCCTATTTCCATCGCTATGCCTCGATCAGCGACGCGGAAGCGCTCGAAATCGCCGAGGATCTCTGGGCAAACATCAACCTGAAAAACTTGCGCCAGAACATTCTGCCGACGCGTCCGCGCGCCGATCTCATCCTGAAAAAGGGCAAGGATCACCTGATCGAACAGGTCGCGCTGCGAAAACTATAGCGACGTCTCTATTTCAGGGATTGACGCAGCGCAGCGTCAGATTGATGCGGCCGCCATTCTTCAGCAGCGTCGAAGTCGCCGGATGGATACGGTCGACGCCGTGGAAACAAAGCCTCCCCTCGCCGCCCAGCACCACCAGATCACCGCTTGAAAGTTTGAAAGACAGCGTAGGATCATTGCGGCTGAGGCCGCCGACACGAAAGAGGCAGCTGTTGCCGAGCGAGATCGAGACGACCGGGGCCTTGAGATCCTGTTCGTCCTTGTCCTGATGCAGGCCCATGCGGGCTTCGTCGGAGTAGAAATTGACGAGGCAGGCTTCCGGCAGCTTGTCGCAACCCGAAACGTCATTCCAGATATCGAGCAATTGCTGCGGCATATCAGGCCAGGGCCTGCCGGTTGCCGGATGCGTCGGCTGGTAGCGATAGCCGCGCTCCTTGTCCGTCACCCAACCGAGCGGCCCGCAATTGGTCATGCGCACCGACATCGGCTTACCGGTGCCGGGCATGACGGGCACGTAAAGCGGCGCTTCGGCGACGATGGTGCGGATCACCTCGACCAATGCCTCCTGACGCGCGCGGTCGAGATAGCCGGGGAGATGGCGGATGCCGTTCAAGAGCGCGACCATGTCATTCACTACCGCCGGGGCGGCCGCGCATTTTCTTGACTTCCGAGCGGCCGGATTTTTCTTTCAGGCGGCGTTCGACCGAACCCTTGGTCGGCTTGGTCTTCTTGCGAGGCGGCGGTGGCGGCTTGGCGGCCTCCAGGATCAGCTCCTTTAGCCGGTCGCGCGCATCCTCGCGGTTGCGATCCTGGCTGCGAAACCGGCTCGCCTCGATCATCAGCACGCCGTCCTTCGACAAGCGCCGGCCGGCCAGCTTGATCGCATTGGTTTTGACACGATCATTCAGGGACGGCGAATTCGGGATGTTGAAGAACAGCTGGACCGCGGTCGAGACCTTGTTGACATTCTGCCCGCCGGGGCCGCCCGCCAGAACGAACTGTTCCGTCAGCTCCCATCCCGCGATGGTGATCCTGTCATCGATATAGAGCGCGTCGCTGGCCATGCGGCGTTCTATCTCACATCAATGGCGAATTGAAAATATCGGCCATGATCAAGAAAAACCCGGCAATCCCGCGATGCCGGGTTTCACGTGAGTCAGAGACTGGGGCATTCCGTTCTTTTTGGAAGTACGGAATGCTCTAGCTTTTTGTTTTCACGCAATTCCGGACGCAAAACCGCTGCGCACTTTTGCTGGAATTGCTTGTTCGCCTTATTCGGCGGCAACCTTCACGCCGGGGGCGGCATCGCGAACACCGCCGTCGACATGATTTTCAAACTTGGCGAAGTTCGCAATGAACATCGAGACCAGCTTTTCGGCCTGCGCGTCATAGGCTGCCTTGTCGGCCCAGGTCGAGCGCGGATCGAGAATGCTGCTGTCGACGCCGTCGACGGAGACGGGCACGGCGAAGCCGAAGTTCGTGTCAGCACGGAATTCGGCCTGTCCAAGTTCGCCGGTCAGGGCGGCGGCGAGAAGTGCGCGCGTCGCCTTGATCGGCATACGCTTGCCGGTGCCGTAGGCGCCGCCGGTCCAGCCGGTATTGACGAGCCAGCATTGGACACCATGACGGCTGATCAGCTCCTTGAGCAGATTGCCATATTCGGCCGGATGCCGCGGCATGAAGGGTGCGCCAAAGCAGGTGGAGAAGGTCGCTTCCGGTTCGACGACACCCTTTTCCGTGCCGGCCACCTTGGCGGTGTAGCCGGAGAGGAAGTGATACATCGCCTGGTCAGGCGTCAAGCGGGCGATCGGTGGCATGACGCCAAAGGCATCGGCGGTCAGCATGATGATCGTCTTCGGATGCCCGGCGCGGCCCGTTTCCGAAGCGTTCGGGATGAAGTCCATCGGATAGGCGCAACGGGTGTTTTCGGTCAGCGACCCGTCGTTGAAATCCGGCTCGCGGCTTTCGTTCAGCACGACGTTTTCCAGCACGGTGCCGAAGCGCTGCGTCGTCGCATAGATTTCCGGCTCGGCTTCAGCCGAGAGGCGGATCGTCTTGGCGTAGCAGCCGCCTTCGAAGTTGAAGATGCCGTTTTCGCTCCAGCCGTGTTCGTCATCGCCGATCAGCGTCCGTGCCGGATCGGCCGAAAGCGTCGTCTTGCCGGTGCCGGAAAGGCCGAAGAAGACCGCCGCGTCACCGTCCGGACCGACATTGGCCGAGCAGTGCATCGGCATCACGCCCTTGGCCGGCAGCAGGTAGTTGAGCACGGTGAAGACCGATTTCTTCATTTCGCCGGCATAGGACGTGCCGCCGATCAGGACGAGACCATTGGTGAGATCGCAGGCGATCACCGTTTCCGAACGGCAGCCGTGGCGAGCCGGATCGGCCTTGAAGCTCGGCAGATCGATGATCGTCAGCTTCGGGACGAAGCTGGACAGCGCTGCGGTGTCGGGGCGGATCAGCAGATTGCGAATGAACAGCGAATGCCAGGCGAACTCGGTCACGACGCGGGTCGGCAGGGCATGGCCTTCCTCGGCGCCGCCGACGAGGTCCTGGACGAAAAGCTCCTTGCCCGCGGCATGCGCCAGCATATCGTCGCGCAACAAGGCGAAATGTTCCGGCGAGATCGGCTTGTTGTTGTCCCACCAGATTTCGCCATCGGTATTGATGTCGCGAACGACGAACTTGTCGCGCGGCGAACGGCCCGTGTGCTGGCCGGTGATAGCCCGCAGCGCGCCCTGAGCGGTCAGTTCGGCTTCGCCCCGGCGGATCGCTTCTTCATAGAGCGCGGCGGCGGAAAAGTTGTAACGAACGCTGGCTGCGCCGCCCAATCCCACCGTTGCCAGCTCTATTGCCGGGTTATGAACTCCGAACATTTCCATGGCTAGTTCCCTTCGCTCAGGCTCGTTGCCGTTAAAACTGAGCACGAAAATACGGGCAGAAATTTTAAAACACAAGATGGAAAACTTGAGAAAATGCAGTGATATCAAATAATTAATCGATTTAAATTTATACCCTCAATTTTAAATCGTTTGAAAAGTCTGCGTTTAACTATTTTGATATGCCACCTGAGATTGCTTTGCGAATTTTACGACAATCCTCCCCCTTTATCTTTGCCACAATTTGTTCCACCTTTATCCTCCATAAGCGCATCCGGTCATTGAGACCGCCTGGGGAGAGCAAAATCCGGGAGATTGCGCACTGATGACGGAGACCAACACCATGCCGACAATCGCGCTCGTTGATGACGACCGCAACATCCTCACCTCGGTGTCGATCGCGCTGGAGGCCGAAGGATACAAGGTCGAGACTTATACGGACGGTGCCTCGGCGCTCGACGGCCTTCTGGCACGACCGCCGCAGCTGGCGATCTTCGACATCAAGATGCCGCGCATGGATGGCATGGAACTGCTGCGCCGCCTGCGGCAGAAGTCGGATATTCCCGTCATCTTCCTCACCTCCAAGGACGAGGAGATCGATGAACTCTTCGGTCTGAAGATGGGCGCCGACGATTTCATCACCAAGCCTTTTTCGCAGCGTCTGCTGGTGGAGCGCGTGCGCGCCGTCCTGCGCCGCGCATCAAGCCGTGAAGCCGCCGCCGCCGGCACCAGCCCCACCGGCGCGCCGAAGACCGGCGCGGTGCAGCAGGCCCGCTCGCTGGAGCGCGGTCAGCTGGTCATGGACCAGGAACGCCACACCTGCACCTGGAAGGGCGAGGCGGTGACGCTGACGGTGACCGAATTCCTGATCCTGCATTCGCTGGCGCAGCGCCCCGGCGTCGTCAAAAGCCGCGACGCGCTGATGGACGCGGCCTATGACGAACAGGTCTATGTCGACGACCGAACCATCGACAGCCACATCAAGCGGCTGCGCAAGAAATTCAAGATGGTCGACACCGACTTTGATATGATTGAAACACTTTACGGAGTGGGATACCGCTTCCGCGAAGCAGCCTGAGCCCAAGCGGCGCAGCAGCAGTCAAAATGTTACAGCGTCCTTTGCGCGTCTGAAAAGACGCGCGGCGCTGTAGGAAATATTAAGGGCTGCGGGCCGGTTCATCCGGCCCCGCCCTTCGAAAGGGCCTGTCATTGGCACAGTTGGTGCAGGAAAGGGATCTCGACGATGCGGAGGGCGTAAGCACCCGTCGCGTCCGAGGCCGGCGTTGGTCGCATCCCTTCACCCTGATCCGCCGCATCTTCGGCAATGCGGTCTTTTCGAGCCTGACGCGGCGCATCCTGTTCTTCAATCTTGCCGCACTGCTGGTGCTCGTCGGCGGCATTCTCTACCTCAATCAGTTCCGCGAGGGGCTGATCGACGCCCGCGTCGAGAGCCTGCTGACGCAGGGCGAGATCATTGCCGGCGCCGTTTCGGCCTCCGCTTCGGTCGATACCAACTCGATCACCATCGATCCGCAGAAACTGCTCGAGCTGCAGGCCGGCCAGAGCATCACCCCGGTGCCGAATGACGAGGATCTCGAATTCCCGATCGATCCCGAGAAGGTCGCGCCCGTCCTGCGCCGGCTGATTTCTCCGACGCGCACGCGCGCCCGCATCTTCGATGCCGACGCCAATCTGCTGCTCGATTCGCGCCATCTCTATTCGCGCGGCCAGGTGCTGCGCTTCGACCTGCCGCCTGTTGAAGAGGAGAAACAGACCTGGAGCGAGTGGTTCGCCACCCTGTTCAACAAGGCGCTGCAGCCCGGCAATCTGCCGCTCTATAAGGAAGCGCCGGGCGGCGACGGCTCGATTTATCCCGAGGTGATGAATGCGCTCACCGGCGTGCGCGGCGCGGTCGTGCGCACCACCGAGAAAGGCGAGCTCATCGTTTCCGTCGCCGTGCCGATCCAGCGTTTCCGTGCCGTGCTCGGCGTTTTGCTGCTGTCGACGCAGGCGGGCGACATCGACAATATCGTCCATGCCGAGCGGCTTGCCATCATGCGCGTCTTCGGCGTCGCGACTCTCGTCAACGTGCTGCTTTCGCTGGTGCTTTCATCGACGATCGCCAATCCGCTGCGCCGTCTTTCGGCGGCCGCCATCCGTGTGCGCCGGGGGGCCAAGGCACGCGAGGAGATCCCCGACTTCTCCGCCCGCCAGGACGAAATCGGCAACCTTTCCATCGCGTTGCGCGAGATGACGACGGCGCTCTACGACCGCATCGATGCGATCGAGAGTTTCGCGGCCGATGTCAGCCACGAGCTCAAGAATCCGCTGACCTCGCTGCGCAGCGCTGTGGAAACGCTGCCGCTTGCCCGATCCGACGATTCCAAGAAGCGGCTGATGGACGTCATCCAGCACGATGTCCGCCGCCTCGACCGGCTGATCAGCGATATCTCAGACGCCTCCCGTCTCGATGCCGAACTCGCACGCGTCGATGCCGGCTCCGTCGATATGGAAGTGCTGCTGCGTGACCTCATCGAGGTTTCGCGCCAGGTCAGGAGCAGCAAGAAGCAGGTGGAGATCGAATATGCGATCGAGCGCAAGCCGAACATCAAGACGCGCTTCGTCGTCAATGGCCACGATCTGCGCATCGGCCAGATCATCGCCAACCTGATCGAGAATGCCCGCTCTTTCGTGCCGGAAAAGGGCGGCAAGATTACCGTGCGGCTGGTGCGGACGCGTTCGCGCTGCGTCACCACTATCGAAGACAACGGCCCCGGCATCCAGGCGGAAAATATCGACCGTATCTTCGAGCGCTTCTATACGGACCGGCCGGAATCGGAAGGCTTCGGCCAGAATTCAGGTCTCGGCCTTTCGATCAGCCGGCAAATTGCCGAAGCGCATGGCGGTTCGCTGAGAGCTGAAAACATCACCGATGCCGAAGGCGGGCATGTGCTCGGCGCGCGCTTCATCCTCTCTTTGCCAGTCGGCACCGCGGCATGACCGAGGCAGCTTTCAACATCCATGCGACGGCGATCGTGGTCGGCAAGACGGGATTGCTGTTCAGCGGGCCTTCCGGCTGGGGCAAATCGATGCTGGCCTTCACCTGCATGACGGAGGCGCGCCGCCTCGGACTGTTCACGGCGCTGGTCGCCGACGACCAAGTTCTTCTCTCAGGAGAGGCCGGCGCGGTGATTGCCGCGTGCCCGCCGTCGATCACCGGGCTGATGGAGCTTCGTGGCACCGGTATCGTTCATCAGGAGCATATTCCCAGGGCGGCCATGCATTATGCCGTGCTCCCGGGCAGTGCCACCGGCGAAAACCGGGTGCCTCCCGAGGGCGAAATGGTGAGCCTTGCCGCCGGTTTGTCGCTTCCCGCATTGCGGTTGCTCGCGGGCGTTTCCTCACCCCTTGCGATCCTGATGGCAAAAGTGCCGGATATCGGGCGCTAGGGCCTTCCGGATTGGTCAATCTGCCTTATATAGTCGCATTTTTATCTTGCACTTCGGCTTTTCATAGCCAAGATGTGCCCCCACCGGTGGACGTAATTGCTGCATTGCGATATTGGGTCCACCGTTTGCGTCTATGGGAGCAGTAATATCATGATCGGACTTGTGCTTGTCACTCATGGCAAGCTGGCTGAAGAGTTTCGTCATGCTGTCGAGCACGTCGTCGGTCCTCAGAAATTTATCGAGACGGTCTGTATTGGCCCCGAAGACGACATGGACCAGAGACGGCAGGATATTCTGGAAGCCGTTTCCGGTGCCGATGATGGCCATGGCGTCGTCATCCTGACCGACATGTTCGGCGGCACGCCGTCCAATCTTGCCATATCAGTCATGAGCAGCGGCCATACCGAAGTCATTGCCGGCGTCAACCTGCCGATGTTGATCAAGCTTGCCGGCGTGCGCGGCGAGAACAACATGGAGAAGGCGTTGGTGGAGGCTTCCGAAGCCGGGCGGAAATATATCAATGTCGCAAGCCGTGTGCTCAGCGGAAAATAACGAGCCTTCATGACATCGCTCTCCCGGGAACTCCTCATTATCAACAAGCGCGGTCTTCACGCGCGCGCTTCCGCCAAATTCGTGCAGATGGTCGAGACCTTCGATGCCGCCATTACCGTTTCCAAGGACGGGATGACGGTCGGTGGCACCTCCATCATGGGGCTGATGATGCTTGCGGCAAGCCCCGGCTCGAGCGTCGTCGTCTCGGCGAGCGGCAGCCAGGCCGAGGAAGCGCTGGAGGCGCTGGACCAGCTGATCCAGAATAGGTTCGGCGAAGAAATGTGAGCGCCGGCGAGCTCATATAAACATATAAAGACTTCTTTATATCCTTATTGCCATCCCGGGCGAAGCCTGCTAAACGGCGGACATGCCGTGCGCTTGCACGCGGTCATCTTCGCGCCTGCGCCAATTTTGAGACGTTTTTCAGCCTGGAGGCCTCTATGAGCACTGAAAAAGATTATGTCGTCGCCGATATCGGGCTTGCGGATTTCGGCCGCAAGGAAATTACGATCGCCGAAACGGAAATGCCGGGGCTGATGTCCTGCCGCACCGAATTCGGCCAGACTAAGCCGCTGAAGGGCGCGCGCATCACCGGCTCGCTGCACATGACTATCCAGACGGCCGTGCTCATCGAAACGCTGGTCGCGCTCGGCGCCGAAGTCCGCTGGGCCTCGTGCAACATCTTCTCGACGCAGGATCATGCCGCTGCCGCGATCGCCGCTTCCGGCGTGCCTGTCTTCGCCATCAAGGGCGAGTCGCTTGAGGATTACTGGGTCTATACCGACAAGATCTTCCAGTGGGCCGATGGCGGCCTTTCCAACATGATCCTCGATGACGGCGGCGATGCCACCATGTACATCCTGCTTGGCGCCCGCGCAGAAGCCGGCGAGGACGTGCTGTCTCATCCGCATTCCGAAGAAGAGGAAATCCTCTTCGCACAGATCAAGAAACGCCTTGCCGCTTCCCCGGGTTGGTTCACCAAGCAGCGCGACGCGATCAAGGGCGTCACCGAGGAAACGACGACCGGCGTCAACCGTCTTTACCAGCTCAGCCAGAAGGGCCTGTTGCCCTTCCCGGCGATCAACGTCAACGACTCGGTTACCAAGTCGAAGTTCGACAACAAGTATGGCTGCAAGGAATCGCTGGTCGACGGCATCCGCCGCGGCACCGACGTCATGATGGCCGGCAAGGTTGCCGTCGTTTGCGGATATGGCGACGTCGGCAAGGGTTCTGCCGCTTCGCTCTCCGGTGCCGGCGCCCGCGTCAAGGTGACCGAAGCCGATCCGATCTGCGCATTGCAGGCTGCGATGGACGGTTATGAAGTCGTTCTGCTCGAGGACGTCGTTTCCTCGGCCGATATCTTCATCACCACCACCGGCAACAAGGACGTCATCCGCATCGATCATATGCGGGCGATGAAGGATATGGCCATCGTCGGCAATATCGGTCACTTCGACAACGAAATCGAAGTCGCTGCATTGCGCAATCTCAAGTGGACCAACGTCAAGCCACAGGTCGACCTGATCGAATTCCCCAAGGGCAACCGCATCATCCTTCTTTCCGAAGGCCGTCTGCTCAACCTCGGCAACGCCACCGGCCATCCGTCCTTCGTGATGTCGGCTTCGTTTACCAACCAGACGCTGGCGCAAATCGAGCTCTTCACCAAGCCCGACCAGTATTCCAACCAGGTCTATATCCTGCCGAAGCATCTCGATGAAAAGGTCGCACGCCTGCATCTCGACAAGCTCGGCGTGAAGCTGACTGAGCTTTCTGAGGAGCAGGCTGCCTATATCGGCGTCTCGCCGAAGGGGCCGTTCAAGTCTGACCACTACAGATATTGATCTGATCGTTAATATCCACAAGATGTAGAAGCCGCGGCATTGACAAATGTCGCGGCTTATTTTTTGGACGCTCCCTTCCCGCCGATTCCCTTCCGAAGTATTGTTTTAAGACTTGATTCGTGGCGCCGGACTCTGTCCGACCGCTGCGAAAATGGGATGTCTTGTCGTAATGCGGCACATTGAAGGACGGAGACATACCGCGGATGTCGGAAATGAAAAGCAGCCTGCCCGGTCAGGCGGATGATGGCGCTCGCGCCGATCGCCGCCCGCTCATGGCAGGCCAAGGATATAAATCTGCAACGGCACACGAGGCCGCAAAGCAAGGGCACGGACCATTGGCGCGCTTCCTGAAAAGCTGCGCTGCCGGCACGGCGCTTGCCGCGCTGGCGCGGCCGGCTCTGGCGCAGGCGGAGCAGCAAGCGGCGGCTTCGGCTCACCTCTTCACATCCTCGCAGGTGATCGGTGTTTCCGTCGTCATCGGCGTCATATCGGCAGCACTGCTGTCGACGCTGTGGCTCGTGCGCCAGCGCGGCAACCTGGAAAACGAGAGCCGGGAAATCCGCTCGGCGCTCTCCGATGCCCAGCAGCGTATTTCGCAATACCAGGCTCTGATCGCCGACAAGAACCGGCGGATCGTCATCTGGGACGGCAATGCGCGCCCCGAACTGCTCGGCCAACTTCCACCTGAGACCGGCGCGCCGCAGGACGGCGAATTCCTGGCCTTCGGCCTGTGGCTGAAGTCACGTTCGGCTTCCGAGCTGGAAAAGGCGATCGACCGGCTGCGCGACGAGGCGCAGAGCTTCGACATGGTGGTCGAAACCATCCGCGACGAAATCCTCGAGGCGCAGGGCCGGGTTTCCGGCGGGCGGGCCTTCGTCCGTTTCGTGGCGCTCAACAATCTGCGCGCCGAGCTCGCAGAGCTCAGGATCGAGCGCGACCGGCTGATGACCTCGATCTCGGCCTTCCAGACCATGCTCGACGCGATCGACATGCCGGCCTGGCAGCGTGACCCGGTGGGCCGCCTCACCTGGGTCAACCAGGCTTATGGCGAGGCGGTCGAGGCGCGATCGCCGCAGCAGGCGATCAATGAAGGCCGCGAGATGTTGACGACCGTGGCGCGCGAACGCATTCGCGCGACGACGACGCCGGAATCGCCCTTCCACGACAAGATTTCGACGGTCGTTCACGGCAACCGCACTTTCTTCGACGTCGTCGACGTCAGGGTTCCCGGCGGCTCGGCCGGCATCGCGATTGATGTGTCCGACATAGAGGCAGTGCGCGCCGAGCTGGAACGGACGCTGAAGAGCCATGCCGAAACGCTCGACCATCTCGCCACGCCGGTTGCCATCTTCGACGGCGACCGCCGGCTGCAATTTTACAACCAGGCCTTCGTCGCGCTCTGGGAGCTGGATATCGCCTTCCTCGAAGGCCGACCTGACAATAGCGAGCTGCTCGAGCGGCTGCGGGCGGCCAAGAAGCTGCCGGACCAGCTCAACTGGAAAAGCTGGAAGGAAGCCGCACTTTCCGTTTATCGCGCGCTCGACACGCAATCCGATCTCTGGCACCTGCCGAACGGACAGACGTTGCGCGTCTTTGCAACCGCCCATCCGCAGGGCGGCGCCACTTGGGTGTTCGAAAACCTGACCGAGCAGGTCGATCTCGAAACGCGCTACAACACGCTGGTCAAGGTGCAGGGCGAAACGATCGACCATCTTTCCGAAGGTGTGGCGGTGTTCGGCCCTGATGGACGCATCCGCCTTTCGAACCCGGCCTTCCGCGCGCTCTGGGGAATCACCGAAACCGAAGCCAAGCCCGGCACCCATATCCGTGCGCTGGGCGAGGCCTGCGCGCCGTCCTATGACCGGCCGGATGGATGGAAGACCTTCGCGGAGCTGATCACCAGCTTCGACGACGAACGCCGCTCGGGTCAGGGAACGCTGGAACTCTTCTCCGGCCTCGTGCTCGACTACGCCGTCATTCCGCTGCCCAACGCGCAGACCATGCTGACCTTCGTCAACATGACGGACAGCGTGCGTGCCGAGCGCGCGCTGACCGAGAAGAACGAAGCACTGCGCAAGGCCGACGAGCTGAAGAACGACTTCGTCCAGCACGTTTCCTATGAACTGCGTTCGCCACTGACCAATATCATCGGCTTCACCGATCTCCTGCGCACGCCGGGTGTCGGGCCGCTGAACGAACGGCAGGCCGAATATATCGACCACATCTCGACCTCGTCCTCGGTTCTCTTGACGCTCGTCAACGATATCCTCGACCTTGCGACCGTCGACGCCGGCATCATGCGCCTCAACTATGCGGATATCGATCTCAACGACCTGCTCGACGACGTCTCGATGCAGATCGCCGATCGCCTGCACGAAAGCGGCGTGGCGCTTGAAATCACCGCACCCGCCTATCTCGGCTCGATCATTGCCGATCCGCAGCGGCTGAAGCAGATCCTTCTGAAGCTTCTTTCCAATGCGGCGAATTTCTCGCCCGAAGGCACCTCGATCTCGCTGGAATGCCATCGCGAAGGCACGGATTTCGTCTTCTCCGTCAGCGATCGCGGCCCCGGCATCTCACCTGATATGATCGCGACCGTCTTCGACCGTTTTGCCACGGGGGCTAAAAGCGGTAAACGCGGCGGCGCCGGCCTCGGCCTCTCGATCGTCGACAGCTTCGTCAGTTTGCATCATGGCGACGTGACGATCGACAGCGAGCCGGGCAAGGGCACGACCRTCGTCTGCCGTATCCCCTCGGTCGATGTACCGCATTCCGCCGCCGCCGAATGACGACCAGCCATGCGATCTCGCTTTTCCTGAAAGACGAGGCGGCTACCATCCGCCTCGGCGAAGATCTGGCACTGGCCCTGAAGGCCGGCGATTGCCTTGCCCTTTCCGGCGATCTCGGCGCGGGGAAATCCTCGCTCGCCCGGGCGATCCTGCGCGCCATGGCCGATGATGAAGAGCTCGAGGTCCCGAGCCCGACCTTCACGCTGGTCCAGTCCTACGATCTGCGCATCCCCATTTCGCATTTCGATCTCTACCGGCTCGGCGATCCCGCCGAACTGACCGAACTCGGCTTCGACGAGGCTCTGCAGAACGGCATCTGTCTCGTCGAATGGCCGGAGATGGCGGAGAGCGAACTGCCCGTTCAGCGCATCGCGCTGACGCTGGAACATGAGGGCAACGGCCGGCGGGCGACAATCAGAGCCGCGGGCGCGCAAATTACACGCATCCGCCGTGTCCTGGCGATCCGCGATTTCCTTGACGCTGCAGGTTACCCCGAAGCGAAACGCCGCTTCCTGACCGGCGATGCCTCGCTGCGCGCCTATGAGGCGATCTATCCGAAGGCCGAAAACCAGCGCATCATCCTGATGGACTGGCCGCCTCTTGCCGAAGGCCCGCCGGTTCTCGACGGTAAACCCTATCCCAAAGTCGCGCATCTTGCCGAAAACGCCTATCCCTTCGTGGCGATCGCCGATGCGCTGCGCAAGGACGGCTTTGCGGCGCCCGAAGTCTATAAGGTGGATTATAACAAGGGTATCCTGCTGATCGAAGATCTCGGCAGTGACGGCGTGCTGGACGCCCATGGACAGCCTATTATCGAACGCTATCGCGAAAGCGTTGCCTGCCTGGCCAGACTGCACGCTCTGAAATTTCCGCACGACATCCCAGTTGGAAAGAGGCATGTCCATCATATTCCTGATTTCGACCGTACGGCGATGAAGATGGAGGTGCGGCTGGTGCTCGACTGGCACCTGCCCTGGAAGCGCCAGGGCGCACCCGCAACCGAAGCCGAACGCGCGGATTATCTGGCGATCTGGGATACACTCATCGACGAACTCGCAACGGCCGAGAAGAACCTGCTGCTGCGCGACTTCCACTCGCCGAATATCATCTGGAGACCGCATGCGAAGGGCGTCGAACGGATCGGCCTCATCGACTTCCAGGACGCCATGATCGGCCCCACGGCTTATGATCTCGCCTCGATCGTCCAGGATGCGCGCGTAACGATCGAGCCGGGCCTCTTCCGGCAACTGATGGATGATTATCTGGGGCTTCGCCGCGCACAGGGCGGTTTCGACGAAGCCGGCTTCATGAGGGCCTGGGCAATCATGTCGGCGCAGCGCAATTGCAAGCTTGCCGGTCTCTGGGTGCGCTTGTTGCAGCGCGACGGCAAGCCGGGCTATCTGAAACACATGCCGCGCACGCTTGCCTATCTGAACGTCGCGCTAGAGCATGAAACGCTTGCCCCCTTGCGCGATTGGTGCACAAGGGCTGGAATAGGCCAGAGCGAATCATAAGTTCCGGATCAGAATGACCATCAGACAAGCCATGGTACTGGCCGCGGGTCTCGGAACCCGCATGCGCCCGATCACCGATACGATCCCGAAGCCGCTGGTGAAGATCGACGGCAAGCCGATGATCGACTACGCGCTGGATTCACTGGTGGCGGCCGGCGTCGAACGGGCCGTCGTCAACGTCCACCACTTCGCCGATCAGATGCTCGACCATCTCAGGAACTACCGCGGCCTCGACATCATCATTTCCGACGAGCAGGACGCTCTGATGAATTCCGGCGGCGGGCTGGCGAAGGGCCTGACATTACTTAACCGCAACAATGTCTTCGTCATGAATGCCGATCTCTTCTGGATCGGCGAGCAGCCGGGGCGACCGACCAACCTGCAACGCTTAGCCGGATTCTTCGATAGTGAACGCATGGACATGGCGCTGCTTTGCGTTGGGATCGAGGATACGACAGGTCACAACGGCAAGAATGACTTCAGCCTCGCAACCGATGGCCGGCTGACGCGTTATCGCGACGATCCGTCCAATCCCGTTGTCTATGCCGGAGCGATCGTCATGAACCCGTCGCTGCTCGACGATGCACCGAAGGATGCCTTCAACCTCAATATCTATTTCGACAAGGCGATCGCGCGCGGACGGCTTTTCGGCATGGTGCTCGAAGGCCATTGGCTGACTGTGGGAACGCCGGAGGCAATCGGCGAGGCGGAGGAAACGATCCGCAGGTTGCGGGCGTTTGCCTGAGCCATGGCAGAGCGGCACCAGCCACGCATCCYGACAATCCCGGCGGGCCTCCCCTTCTTGAAAATGCTGGCGACGACGCTTTGCGATGGCCGACTGACGCCGCTTTTCCGGCACGAGGCCGATGATCCGCTGTCGCTCGCCAAGGTGACGATCTACCTGCCGACCCGGCGCGCCGTGCGTGTGCTGCGCTCGGAATTCGTCGACCTGCTCGGCGGCCGCTCAGCCATCCTGCCGGTCATCCGTCCACTCGGCGAAACCGACGACGATAGCGGCTATTTCGACGAGGTGCTGCCGGCAACGATCGATCTCGCCCAGCCGCTGTCGAATACCGCCCGTCTGCTGGAGCTGGCGCGCCTGATCCTTGCCTGGCGAAACAAGCTGCCGGAGATCGTCCGCCACATCCATTCGGACTCGCCGCTCGTTGCGCCGGCAAGTCCGGCGGATGCCATCTGGCTCGCCCGCAACCTTGCGGAGCTGATCGATTCCATCGAGACCGAGGATCTCGACTGGGCGGAACTGTCGAAACTCGACACCGGCGACTATGCCGCCTGGTGGCAGCTGACGGCGGAATTTCTGCAGATCGCCAGCGCATTCTGGCCGGAGCGGCTGTCCGAACTCGGCAAATCCTCGCCGGCACGGCACAGAAACGCCATTCTCCGGGCCGAAGCAAGCCGGCTTTCGGCGACGAAACCCACCGGACCGATCATCATCGCCGGTTCGACAGGGTCCGTTCCCGCCACCGCCGACCTCATCGCCGCCGTCGCCCATCTGCCGGAAGGCGTGATCGTGCTTCCCGGTCTCGATCTCTCCATGCCCGAGAAGCACTGGCAGATGGTCGCGCCGGAACCGGCGCCCGGCCAACATGCCAATCCGGCAAGCCGGAGCCACTCGCAATATGGCCTGTCGTCGCTGCTTAAGCGGCTGAAGCTGACACGGGCCGACGTCATGCTCCTCGATAGGTCGGAGGCTGATCTCGACCGGCGCGCCGAAATCCTGTCGCGGGCACTTGCGCCGGCGGAGGCGACCAGCGACTGGGGAGCATGGAAGAACGACCTGCCGGCAGGCGCGCTGTCTTCGGCCTTCTCCGATGTCTCGCTGATCGAAGCCGCCAATGAGCGCGAGGAAGCAACCGCAATTGCCATCGCACTCCGGCTGGCGTTGGAAAGACCTGGACAGGATGGTGAAAGCCGGGCGGCACTCATCACTCCGGACCGCAATCTCGCGCGGCGGGTGATGGCCGAGCTTTCCCGCTTCGGCATCCTCGCCGATGATTCGGCGGGCACGCCACTTTCGGCCATGCCGCAGGGCACCTTGCTGCAATTGTTGCTGGAGGCAGCGCTGCGGCCGGGTGATCCAGTGGCGATCATCTCGTTGCTCAAACATCCGCTTGCCCGCTTCGGGCTGGAACGCGACGCCTTGATTTCCGCTACCGAGGCGCTCGAGCTGCTGGCGCTGCGCGGCGGCGTGGCAGAGGTTGATATCAGCACGCTGGAACCGCTGCTCACTCACCAACTTGCCGAACAGGCCCTGGATAGGCATGCGCCGCAATGGCGAAAAGCGCTTTCGCCTGAGGCCGCCGACGGCGCATACGGCCTCGCCCGGCGGGTCGCACAAGCGACCGAGCCGCTGGCTTCGGCGCTGATCCGGCACCGGCCGGAAGATCGCGGAAGAACAGTGCGCTTCACATTGTCCGAATGGGCGGAGCGCACCGGCCGTTCGCTTGAGGCGGTCGCGGTCGATCCGCAAGGCAATCTCGCCGATCTCTGGTCTGGTGAAGCAGGAGATGCACTCGCTGCCCTGCTCGGTGAAGTGATCGACACGGACGGCCAGATGGAGGCCGACGGGCCGCAATGGATCGACATCATGGCAGCCCTTGCCGCCGGTCATGCGGTGAAGCCGCGGGCGCTCAGCCATCCCAGGCTCTTCATCTTCGGCACGCTGGAAGCCCGACTGCAGAGCGTCGATACGTTGATACTCGGCGGCCTGAACGAAGGCACCTGGCCGGGGCAGACCGCCAACAATCCCTTCATTCCGCGAATGATGAAGACGGAGATCGGCCTGGAGCCGCCGGAGCGGCGCATCGGCCAGCTGGCGCATGATTTCGAGATGGCAAACGGCACGCGCCATCTGATCTATGCGCGCGCGCTGCGCCAAGGTTCGACGCCGACCGTCGCCTCGCGTTGGCTGCAGCGGCTGCTGGCGCTCGGCGGAGAGGCGTTCGAAGCGGAATTGAAGGGACGCGGCAACCGGTTTCTCCAATGGGCCGGTCTCATTGATCGGGGAGATGGTCAGGCGCCGGCGCTGCGACCTTCGCCGAAACCGCCGCTGGCCCTGCAACCAAAATCCTATTCCTTCAGCGAAGTCGGCCGGCTGCGCCGTGATCCCTATGCCATCTATGCCCGCCGTGTGCTGCGGCTCGACCCCGTCGACCCGTTCAATCGCGATCCAGGGGCGGCCGAACGCGGAACGCTCTACCACAAGATCATCGACCGGTTCATTCGCGAGGCTCACATCGCCGGCACGCCGGATGCGGCAGCGGCCATGGAGCGCATCCTTTCCGAGCTTTTCGACATGGAGCAGCTGCCGCCGCATATCGATGCCGTGTGGCGGCCGCGCTTTCGCGCGGTGGCCGGCGTCTTCCTCGAATGGGAGGCCGGACGGCGACATGGCATCCGGAAAACGCTGACGGAAGTGCGGGGCGGCATGGAGCTGGAGGCGATCAATATCCGGCTCACCGGCGTCGCAGACCGGATCGACGTCACCGGACCGAACGCCGCCGATATCATCGACTACAAGACCGGCTACAATCCCTCGCCGGCACAGGCACGCGTGCTTCTCGATCCGCAGCTTGCGCTCGAAGCGGCCGCCTTGAGCGCCGGCGCCTTCCGCGATGCCGGCAGCCTCGTGCCGCAGGACCTTCTCTATGTGCGTCTGCGTCCAGGTAGCCGCTTCCAGGTCGATACGGTCAACAACGAGAGCTCTGCCCGCAGCGACAAGGCGAAATCGGCGATGAATCTCGCGGCCGAATCGATCGATCAGCTGGTCAAATTCGTGGGGTTGCTGCAATCCAACGAAAGGGGTTTTACCTCCCGGCTGATCCCGGCCCAGCAATTCGATTTCGGCGGCGACTACGATCATCTTGCCCGCGTCTCCGAATGGTCGACGGCCGAAACCGAAGAGGGCGGTGATGAGTGATGTGACCGCCCTTCCCAACGACGACGATCCGGGCGCGTGGATCGGCTGGACGACGATCCAGCAGGCGATTGCCTCTGATCCGCTGCGTTCGGCATGGGTCTCAGCCAATGCCGGTTCCGGCAAGACGCATGTCCTGACACAGCGCGTCATCCGGCTGCTGCTTGCTGGTGCGCGGCCTTCCGCCATTTTATGCCTCACCTATACCAAGGCCGCGGCGTCCGAAATGTCGAACCGCGTCTTCGAACGGCTGGCGGAATGGGTGGTGCTTGACGATGAAGACCTCGGCCGGCGGATCACGCAGATCGAGGGTACGGCTCCCGACGGACTGAAGCTCGCCGAAGCTCGCCGGCTGTTTGCCAAGGCGCTGGAGACACCCGGCGGACTGAAGATCCAGACGATCCATGCCTTTTGCGAGGCGCTGCTGCATCAGTTCCCGCTGGAAGCCAACGTTGCCGGACATTTCTCGGTTCTCGACGATCGCGCGGCGGTGGCACTGCTTTCCGATGCGCGCCGGGCGCTGCTGACGGCAACAGCGCCGGAGGAAGACAGCGCGCTTGCCGAGGCATTCGCCTATGTGCTCAATCTCGGCGACGAATCCGGACTGGAGAACCTGCTCGGCGACATCGTCGCCAACCGCAACGCCATTCGTCGTTTCACGGCGACGGCTGAACAGCAGGGCGGTGTGGAGAAGGTCCTGCGCAAGAGGCTGGGTCTCGCCGCTGGTGACACCGAAAGCCGGATCGCAGCGCAATATTGGCCTTTGCCGGAGCTTTCGGGCGGCACGCTGGAGCTTTATCTCTCGCTTGCCGACCAGAAGGGCGGTGCGAAGGCGCAGGAGGTTGCCTACGGCCTCAGGCTCGCTGGGCGGGAGCGCGATGAGGCAAGGCRCGCTGAGTTTCTCGAGAAAATCTTTCTGACCGTGAAGGGCGAGCCCAAGGCGGACTCGCAATTCTTCGTCAAGGCCATGCTTGCCGAGGCACCGCAGCTGGCGAGCGCCATCGCCATTGCCCGCGCGCATGTCGCAACAAGCCGCGACCGGCTGAAACTGATGCGGATGTACGGCGCCACACATGCAGCACTCGTGCTCGCCGACCGGCTGAATCACGACTATGAGGAGTTGAAGAAGCAGCGCAGCCAGCTCGATTTCGAGGACCTGATCACCCGCACCGCCGACCTGCTAACGAAAAGTGGCGTCGGCCCCTGGATCCACTACAAGCTCGATCGAGGCATCGATCATATCCTCGTCGACGAGGCGCAGGATACCAGCCCGATCCAGTGGAGCGTCATCCAGTCGCTCGCCGAAGATTTCTTCTCCGGCGAAAGCGCCCGGCCGATCGTGCGCACCCTCTTTGCCGTCGGCGACGAAAAGCAGTCGATCTATTCCTTCCAGGGGGCGCGGCCTGAGCGTTTTTCCGAGGAGAGCGACCGGACGCGGCGGCGCGTTTCCGACAGCGGGCAGAGCTTTTCCTCGGTGCGGCTGCCGCTTTCCTTCCGCTCGACTGCCGACGTGCTCGAGGCCGTCGACCACATTTTCAAGGCACCCGACAACGCGCGCGGCCTGAGCGCGCTCGGCGAACCGGTCGTGCATCGTTCCAGCCGCATCGGACATCCCGGCGCTGTCGACCTCTGGGAGATGGTCGCGCCGGAAGCCGTGGTGAAGGAGGAAGACTGGACGGCGCCCTTCGACGCGACGCCGGAAAGCGCGCCGGCCGCAATCCTCGCGCGGCGGATCGCCCATTCGATCGGCACGCTCGTCGGCCGCGAAACGATCGTCGACAAAGGTAAGGAGCGCCTGATCGAGGCCGGCGACATCCTGGTGCTGGTGCGCAAGCGCGACGCCTTCGTCAATGCGTTGACGCGGGCGCTGAAACGCCGCGGCGATATTCCGGTCGCCGGTGCGGACAGGCTGGTGCTGACCAGCCATATCGCCGTGCAGGATCTGCTGGCGCTCGGTCGTTTCCTGCTTCTGCCGGAAGACGACCTGTCGCTCGCCGCCGTGCTCAAGAGCCCGCTTTTCGATCTCTCCGAAGACGACATCTTTGCGATCGCCGCATTGCGCGGCGACAATCAGAGCGTCTGGAGCCATCTCAAAAGCTTCGCCGCCGACGGCACCGAACGTTTCCGTGCTGCCGTCGAGAGGCTGGAGCTGTTTCTCCGGCAATCCAGGAGCCTGTCGGTCCATGATTTCTATGYGCGCGTGCTGGGTAGTTATGGCGGACGGCGGCAATTCCTTGCCCGTCTCGGCACCGAGGTCAGCGATATTCTCGACGAATTCCTGACCTTCACGCTCGACCACGAGAGCTCCGGTCTTCCCGGTCTGCAATCCTTCATCTCGACGCTGGAGCTCGAAGCACCCGTGATGAAACGCGAGCAGGATAAGGGGCGCAACGAGGTGCGGATCATGACGGTGCATGCCTCCAAGGGTCTTGAAGCACCGATCGTTTTCCTCGTCGACGGCGGTTCGAAGGCCTTCACCCATACCCATCTGCCGAAGCTTCGCCTGATCGAGACCGGCCCCGACGAGCCGTCGATGCCCGTCTGGGTTCCTGTCTCCGATCTCGCCAATTCGCTGACCCAGGACGATGCGGCGCGTATCCAGATGCTGGCGGAAGAAGAATATCGCCGGCTGCTCTATGTCGCCATGACGCGCGCGGCCGACCGGCTGGTCGTCTGCGGCTATCGTGGCGTGCGGGTGAACAACGACACCTGGCATATGATGATTTCGACGGCACTGCACGACGACCATCCGCATGTGGAGGCGACCACATTCTCCGGCCCCGATGGTGAATGGCCGGGCATCAAATGGCGCGTGCCGCGGGTAGAACGAAGCTTCGAGCGTACCGATCGCAACGAAGAGCGCGACAGCGAGGAGACCTTGCCGGACGGCCTGTTGCGGCCATTGCCGCCGCAGGCTGAGCTGCCTCGGCCGCTCAGCCCTTCCGGTGCCGGGACGATCGTCGATGAAGACGAGGGCAGTCTGCTCGTCATTTCGCCGCTGTTCGGCGAGAAGGAGCGCAGCGATCGTTCACTGGAGAAGGGCAGGCTGATCCATCGCATGCTGCAGGCGCTTCCCGAAATTCCACTTGGCGAACGGCCTGATGCGGCAAGCCGCTATGCAGAACGAGCGGCGCGATTCTGGCCGGAAGCGGAACGGCGCAAGCTTGTCGATTCGGTTCTGAAACTATTGGACGAGGAGGGTCTGCAGGTCGTCCTCGGTGCGCAGGCCCAGCCAGAGGTCTCGATCATGGGAACATTGACGCTGGAAGACAGGCGCTATGCTGTCTCCGGCCGTATCGATCGGCTTGCCGTCCTTACCGATCGCGTCGTCATTCTCGACTACAAGACCAATCGGGTGCCGCCGACAACAGAAGAGACCATCCCCTTCGCGCACCGGGCGCAGCTGGCGATCTATCGCGAGATCCTGGCGCCGCTCTATCCTGAGAAGCGTATCGATTGCATGCTTGTCTATACCGAGAACGCCTCGCTCTTCACACTGAGCGAAAAGGCGCTCGGTTTGGCGCTTGCAGCGGTCAAGACAAAGTGAAATACCGGACATTGAAAATTCGGCACCGCACCATCACATGTGGTTCAACACCCAATTCGGTTAAAGGAGCAGCCCATGGCTACCGTGAAAGTCGATATCAATAACTTCCAGTCAGAAGTTCTGGAATCCGCAGAACCCGTCGTCGTCGATTTCTGGGCTGAATGGTGCGGCCCGTGCAAGATGATTGCTCCGAGCCTCGAAGAAATCGCCGTCGAGATGGAAGGCAAGGTCAAGGTGGCCAAGCTGAATATCGATGAGAACCCGGAACTCGCTGCACAGTTCGGTGTGCGCTCCATTCCCACGCTTGCGATCTTCAAGGGCGGCGAAGTTGCCGACATCTCGGTTGGCGCAAAGCCGAAGACGGCCCTTTCGAACTGGATTTCGAACGCTGCCTGATTGATATCATCAATTTGCATCACAATGAAAAAAGCCCGGTTCGACCGGGCTTTTTTTCATCTTACCGCCTTCATTTCGGGGGCGTGCCGTTGTCGGCGAGGACATCGCCGACAAGATAGAGAGAGCCGCCGACCAAAATGCGCGGCGGCAAAGCCTCTGGATCGAGAACGGCTTTTATTGCTTCCAGCGCATCGCCGACCGTCAACATCGGTTCGGCAACCAAACCGGCATCATAAGCGGCATTCGACAATATCACGGGGTCGATCATCGCTTCGCTGCCGCGGATCGGCACGCAGAAAACTTTCTCGACCAGGCCGGTAAAGGCCTTGAAATAGCCGACCGGATCCTTGGTGTTGATCATGCCGGTAATCAGGAAAAGCGGCCGAGACTGGCGTTCCTCGAAATTGGCCATGGCTTCGGCGATCACCTCGCCTGCACCGGGATTGTGTCCGCCATCGATCCAGATCTCGGCGCCGGCGGGCGCATGCGACAGCAGCCGGCCCTCGCTCAGACGCTGCAGCCGGCCCGGCCATTCGACCGAACTCATCGCCTTTTCCATCATCGTCTCGGTGACCGTGAAACCCGCCGCCTTGACGGCACGAATGGCGGCGGCGGCATTGGCATATTGATGCCGGCCGGGAAGGCGCGGCAGCGGCAGGTCGGCAAGCCCGAATTCGTCCTGGTAGACGAGCCGGCCATATTCCTCATGCGCCATGAAATCCTGCCCGAAGACCGCGCTCGGGCAATGCAGCCGCTCGGCCGTCGACATCAGCACGTCGAGTGCTGCGTCATATTCCTGATGACCGATGACAACGGGAAATCCCGGCTTCATGATGCCGGCCTTTTCGGCTGCGATCAGCTCGACCCTGTCGCCGAGATAGGGCTGGTGATCCAGCGAAATCGGCATGATGACCGAGACGCCCGGATCGGAAATGACATTCGTGGCGTCGAACCGGCCGCCGAGACCGACTTCGATGATCGCGGCATCGGCCGGATGTTCGGAAAACAGGATGAAGGTGACCGCAGTCAGGATTTCGAAGACGGTAATGTGTTGTCCTGCATTGGCATCGGCCACGCGACGCACGGCCTCGGCAAAAACGGCGTCGTCCACAAGCTGCCCGCGTCCGCCCTTGACGCCAATGCGATAACGCTCGTGCCAATTGACGAGATGCGGCGAGGTGTGGACATGGGCGCTGTAGCCGCCGGCTTCGAGCAGGGCGCGGCAGAAGGCGGTGACAGACCCCTTGCCATTGGTGCCGGCGACATGGATCACCGGCGGCAGCTTCCTGTGCGGATTGCCGAGCACATCGAGAAGGCGAGTGATGCGATCGAGAGACAGATCAAAGCCCTTGGGATGCAATCCCATAAGCTTGTCGATCTCCTGTGCTGCCTCACTCACCGCGGTTTGGCCTCTGGGTATCAATTCGGCACCCCGCCTGCTTGTCGGTTATCAGGCGCTCGCCGCTAGAGCAATCGCGCCGCCATTCATGTCGTTCGCCGCAGAAACCGGCTTCTTCGTCAGGATCTTCAAGAGGCGCGCCAGCGTTTCCGGAATATCGTGACGTTTAACGACCATATCGACCATACCATGCTCCAGCAGATATTCGGAGGTCTGGAAGCCTTCGGGCAGTTTTTCACGCAACGTCTGCTCGATCACGCGCTTGCCGGCAAAGCCGATTTCGGCGCCGGGTTCTGCCAGATGAATATCGCCAAGCATGGCATAGGAGGCCGTGACGCCACCGGTCGTCGGATTGGTCAGCACGACGATATAGGGCTGGCCGGATTCCTTGAGCATGTCGACGGCAACCGTCGTGCGCGGCAACTGCATCAGCGACAGGATGCCTTCCTGCATGCGCGCGCCGCCGGAAGCGGGGAACATCACCAGCGGGCACTTTTCAGACGTCGCACGCTCAAAAGCCTTAACGATCGCCTCGCCGGCGGCCATGCCGAGCGAACCACCGATAAAGTTGAATTCATGCACGACGGCCACGAGTTTCAGTCCCTGCACCTTTCCGACACCGGCGAGGATCGTATCCTCCTGTTCGGTCTTCAGGCGGCTGTCACGCAGGCGATCGCTATATTTCTTCGAATCGCGGAACTTCAGCGGGTCCTGCGCGACCTTCGGCTGCGGCAGCGATTCGAACTCGCCATTGTCGAAGAGATCGGCCAGCCGGGCCTTGGCCGGCATCTTCATGTGATAACCGGACGCTGGAATGACCCATTTGTTGCCTTCCAGGTCCTTGTGGAAGACCATCTCGCCCGTTTCCGGGCACTTGATCCAGAGGTTCTCCGGCACTTCGCGACGGCCCAGCATGGAATTGATCCGCGGGCGAACGTAGTTGGTGATCCAGTTCAACTCGAATACTCCTGATTGACAAAAGCGCGTCGCGATCTTTCAGATTTGCTTGCCACGCTTTTAGGTCTTTGGTTTCCCGCATGTCGTTGCCGCAAAACCGCTGCACACCTTTGCGCGACATGCTTTAGCGCCAATGTGGGCAAACTATTCGGCAGCAACAAGGCGCGCCGAACGTGTTCCTGTGGAAAGGCCACGCACCAGCGTGGCAACGGCCTGAACGGTATCCGCCGTTGCCTTTCCGTCATTCGTCAAGCTGGTCGCGACCTGATTGACGATCGCGGTACCGACGACGACGCCGTCGGCCGAACCGCCAATGACCTTTGCATGTTCCGCCGTCTTGACGCCAAAGCCGACGCAGACGGGCAGGCTGGTATGCTGCTTGATGCGGGCGACAGCGCCCGAAACCAGCGACGGATCAGGCAGCGCCGAACCGGTGATGCCGTTCATCGAGACGTAGTAGACGAAGCCGGAGGTGTTCTTCAGTACCTTCGGCAGGCGCTTCTCATCGGTCGTCGGCGTCGCCAGGCGGATGAAATTGATGCCTTTGCGGATGGCCGGAATGCAAAGTTCGTCATCCATCTCGGGCGGCAGGTCGACGACGATCAGGCCGTCGATGCCGGCGGCGAGCGCGTCATCGAGGAATTTCTCGACGCCATAAATATAGATCGGGTTGTAGTAACCCATCATCACGATCGGCGTCGCATCGTTGGTTTTGCGGAAATCGGCCGCCAGCTGCAGCGTCTTCTTCAGCGTCTGGCCGCCTTTCAAGGCGCGCTGGCCGGCCAGCTGGATCGCCGGGCCGTCGGCCATCGGATCGGAAAAGGGCATGCCGAGCTCGATGATGTCGGAGCCCGCCTCCGGCAGCGCCTTCATGATGCCGAGCGAGGTGTCATAATCAGGATCGCCGCCCATGAAATAGGTCACAAGCGCCGGACGGCCCTCGGCCTTCAGCTCGGCAAAGCGTTTGTCCATGCGTGCGGTCATGTCTTACAGTCCCATTCCGAGAATCTTGCCGACGGTAAAGATATCCTTGTCGCCGCGCCCGGAGAGGTTCATCAGGATGATCTCGTCCTTGTCCATCATCGGTGCGCGTTTGATCACCTCAGCAATGGCATGCGAGGGCTCGAGCGCCGGGATGATGCCTTCGAGGCGGGTCAGCGTCTGGAAAGCCTCGAGCGCTTCGTGATCCATGATCGGCACATAGTCGACGCGGCCGGTATCGTTCAGCCAGGAATGTTCGGGGCCGATGCCGGGATAATCGAGACCGGCCGAGATCGAATGGCCTTCCTTGATCTGACCGTCACCATCCTGCAGCAGATAGGTGCGGTTGCCGTGAAGCACGCCGGGCGAACCGGCGGTGATCGAGGCGCAATTTTCGTCGCCCTGCAGACCCTTGCCGCCGGCTTCGACGCCGACGATCTTCACAGAGGGATCATCCAGGAAAGGATGGAAAATGCCGATGGCGTTCGAGCCGCCGCCGACGGCAGCGATGACGAGATCCGGCAAGCGGCCTTCGGCTGCCAGCATCTGCTCTTTCGCTTCGATACCGATCACCGACTGGAAATCGCGGACCATCTCCGGATAGGGATGCGGACCGGCTGCCGTTCCGATCAGGTAATAGGTATCCTCGACATTGGTGACCCAGTCGCGAAGCGCCTCGTTCATGGCGTCCTTCAGCGTGCCGCTGCCTGCCGTGACCGGTTTGACCTCCGCGCCGAGCAGCTTCATGCGGAAAACGTTCGGCGCCTGACGCTCGACGTCGGTGGCGCCCATATAGACGACGCAGGGAAGGCCAAAGCGGGCGGCAACGGTTGCGGAGGCGACGCCGTGCTGGCCGGCACCGGTTTCGGCGATGATGCGGGTCTTGCCCATGCGCTTGGCGAGCAGGATCTGGCCGATGCAGTTGTTGATCTTGTGCGAGCCGGTATGGTTCAGCTCCTCGCGCTTGAAATAGATCTTCGCGCCGCCGAGTTCGGCCGTCAGCCGCTCGGCGAAATAGAGCGGGCTCGGGCGGCCGATATAATGCGCGCCGAGATGCTTCAATTCGGCCTGGAATGCCGGATCGTTCTTTGCCCTGTTCCACTCGTCCTGCAGATCAAGGATCAGCGGCATCAATGTTTCGGCGACGAAACGACCGCCATAAATGCCGAAACGGCCATCTTCATCGGGGCCGGAACGGAAGGAATTCGGTTTAGGCGTCTCGTTCACTCTCAACTCCCTGAGGCCATCATCGGCGCATTCGCCTTTTCGACCGCGTCAAAAAATTCATCGATCTTCGCGACGCTCTTCACGCCAGGCGCAGTTTCGACTCCCGACGAGACGTCGATACCCGGTGCCTTGGTGATGAAAAGCGCTTCTGCGACATTGTCCTTGTTCAGCCCGCCGGAAAGCATGTAGTCGACGTTGCCGTCAAGCCAGCTGAGAAGGCTCCAATCGAAGGAAATACCGTTGCCGYCAGGCAGTTCCGAACCCTTCGGCGCTTTGGCGTCAAAGAGGAAACGGTCGGCGATGCCGATATAGGCCTCGACGCGCTTCAGGTCGTCTGCCGTGCGGACCGAAAAGGCCTTCATCACGGGCAGACCATAGACCGCCTTTATGGTCAGCACATGTTCGGGGCTCTCGTTGCCGTGAAGCTGTAGCATATCCGGCTTCAACAACGACACGATCTCGTCGAGTTCGTCATTGGTCGGATCGACGACGACGGCGACGATTTTCGCCTTGCCACGCGCAGGTTCGGCAAGCTTTGCCGCCAGGTCCGGCTCGATATAGCGCGGGCTCTTTTCGAAGAAGATAAAACCGATATGGGTCGCGCCGCGTTTCAGCGCGCGATCGACTGCGTCGGGCGTCTTCAAGCCACAGATCTTGATATCCGGTCTCATGGCAGCGAAGTGACACGAAATGCGGAAAGAGTCGAGCCAATTTGCGACGGACACTGAATTTAGCGCGGCTCTCGGCTAGAGCGCCGCGCGTCCAAACGACGCGCTAGGGACGCTCTATCACTTTAAATCTGCGCATAATCCTTTCCGAAAAATCGATTCCGGTTTTCGGGTTGTGCGCTAGTCGAAATCGATGGCATGCAGCTGGCTTCCATGCCGTTTGAGCCAGGACTTCGCCTCCTCCATACCGGGGCAAAGCTTACGGCAGAGGGCCCAGAAGTGCGGACCGTGGTTCATTTCCTTGAGATGGGCGACCTCATGGGCGGCGAGATAATCGATCACCGAAGGTGGCGCCATGACGATACGCCAGGAAAAGCTCAGATTTCCTTCCGACGAGCACGAGCCCCACCGGCTGCGTGTATCCTTCATCGAGATCGAGCGGATCGGCGCCCGGATCGTTGCGGCATGCATCGTCGCCAGTCTTGCGAGATCGGAGCGCGCCTCCTTCTTGAGAAAGGCCGCAATGCGCCGTCCGACATGTTCCGGCATGCCGCTGACGCGCAGCACCGCCCTGCCATCTATGGACACCGCCTCGGTCAGCCCGCGCAAGCTGCCGCTATGCTGAATGCGATGGGAAACGCCGCGAACAAGGATTTCGGCGCCGTCACGCAGGCCGGCATCGGTCGAAAACTTCGCAAGCTTGGTGAGGAGCCAACCCTGGTGACGATCGAGGAAGGCATTAACCTCACGCGCCGCAAGGCCTTTCGGCACCGTCATCTTCAAGGCGCGGCCACCCGGTTCGATGCGCAGCGTGATGCGTGTCGCCCGGTCATGCTGCTTGATCGTCAGCGGCATGAGCCGGCCAGCGACGTCGAGCGTCCGCATTTCGGGCGGAGCCGGCTTTCGCGCCTTCGACCTTGTTTTCAGAAGCGAGAACATGCGTGTTTTCTATACGATTCGCCGGCAGATCTAAATGATCGTCGGAAGGGCGGACATGGAAAAACCGGCATCGCGAGATGCCGGTCATCAATTCATCGTTCAGGTGTTTACGGCGTCTGGTATTCAGCGACCGGGCCGTTATCATCGCGCTTGGCGTTCCTGCGGTCGCGCATGAAACGGTCGAACTCTTCCTGATCCTTGGCGCGGCGGAGCTCACGCAGATAGGAGTCGAATTCCTCGCGCATTTCGTCAAGCTTGCGGCGCTCTTCCTCCATCCGGTCGAGTTCGGCCTTGCGCCAGTCGTCAAAGGCGACGTTGCCGGTCGAGAAGTGCGGGCGGTGACGGCCATGCGGGCGGCGGCAGGAGGCAAAGAAGCCATCGGTCGCCTGGTTGACGTCACGCTTGAAGCCGCGCAGACGGTCGCCGAAGATGATGTAGGCAAGCATGGCAAGACCCAGAGGCCAGAAAACCATGAAGCCGAGAATCATCAGGGCAATGGTAGCCGGAGTCCAATCCGGTCGAAGCAATGCTGACTGGTTCATCGTGCGGGTATCCCTCGCTTTCCGCGCCCGGCAGAATACCGAACGCTGAAATCGATGTGGTTACCACAATAACCGCCTTCAAGACGATTGCCCGCGAAATCGGACAAGGCCTTGAATCCGTTTTGCTAATTCAGCTATCCCTGATTCAGCCCGCCCGGCCGCCCTTGATGACACGCGGGACCGGAGGCTTAATGGCAGAACGCGAATGCTGGCGGACGAAATCGATGATGCGCGGCGCGATCTCGCGGCGGAAACGCGAACCATTGAAAACACCATAATGGCCGACATCCGGCTGAAGATAGTGCATGCGCATATCTTCGGGAATGTTCACGCAGATGGTCTGAGCCGCCTTTGTCTGCCCGACCCCGGAGATATCGTCATTCTCACCTTCGACGGTCAGAAGCGCCACATTGCGAATTGCCGCCGGATCAACGCGTTTGCCGCGATGCATCAGTTCGCCCTTCGGCAGTGAATGCTTGATGAAGACCTCCTCCACCGTCTGCAGATAGAATTCGGCGGTCAGATCCATAACGGCGAGATATTCGTCGTAGAAATCGCGATGTCTTTCCGGCTCGCCGTCGTTCTTCACGAGATGCATGAAGAATTCCTTGTGCGCGACGAGGTGGCGATCGAGATTCATCGACATGAAGCCCGAGAGCTGCAGGAATCCCGGATAGACCGGGCGCATGAAGCCCGGCTGCGGCCAGGGCACGTTCATGATGACATTGTCGGAGAACCACTGCAGCGATCGCTCCTGGGCGAGCTTATTGACTGCCGTCGGGTTGATGCGCGTGTCGATCGGGCCGCCCATCAGCGTCATCGACGCCGGCGAAAGCGGATCCCTGGCTTCTTCCATCACCGCAGCGGCTGCCAGCACCGGAACAGAAGGCTGACAGACGGCGATGACATGGGTGTCGTGACCGAGGAAATGCAGCATCTCGATGACATAGTCGACGTAATCGTCGAAATCGAACGTGCCTTCCGTCATCGGCACCATGCGGGCGTCGATCCAGTCGGTGATGTAGATATCCGCACTCGGCAGCAGCGCCTCGACCGTGCCGCGCAGCAGCGTGGCATAGTGGCCGGACATCGGCGCGACAATCAGGATGCGCGGATCATTGCCGCGCGCGGCGGGAACACTGCGCGCGAAATGCAGGAGATTGCAGAAGGGTCGCGACCAGACGACCTCTTCGCGGACGGACACCGTCCGGTCACCGATCGTCGTCTGCTTCAGTCCGAATTCCGGCTTCCCGTAGCGGCGTGTCGTGCGTTCGAACATTTCGAGGCTTGCCGCCATCGTCCGGCCGAATGGCGTATGGGAGAACGGGTTCAGCGGATTGGCATAGGCAAATCGCATGATATCGGCCGCGGCGCGAAACGGCGCCATGGCGGCATGGTTCAATTCATAAAGCTGATAAAACATGGAAGGCGCCACCTTTCTCTATCGAAAAGATGACGCTGATTGAGAGGCATCGAGTCTTTCCGTAATGCGGGCACGTAACGCAGACTAACAGGTTTCTGTTGCACAGCAACATGGACGAACCAAACCCACACAAGAAATGCCGGAGARTTGACCTCCGGCATCATAATCGAGCTGAAAACTTAAGTTTCTCAGCAAGAAGCGTCGTTAACGATCCGCTACGAAGGTCTGCTTCTGCGTGCCGAGACCTTCGATGCTGAGTTCGACCACGTCTCCCGCCTTGAGATAACGCGGCGGCTTGAGGCCCATGCCGACGCCCGGAGGCGTGCCGGTCGAGATCACGTCACCGGCATGCAGCGACATGAACTGGCTAAGATAGGAGACGAGGAACGCAACCCCGTAAACCATCGTCTTCGATGAGCCGTTCTGCATCTTCTGGCCGTTGACCGTCAGCCACATGCCGAGGTTCTGCGGTTCCGGAATTTCATCCTTGGTCACGAGCCAGGGGCCGATCGGGCCAAAGGTGTCGCAGGATTTGCCCTTGGTCCATTGACCGGAGCGCTCGGTCTGGAAAGCGCGCTCGGAAACGTCATTGGAGACGCAATAACCGGCGACATAATCCAGCGCTTCGGCTTCTGTCACATATTTGGCGGTTTTGCCGATGACGACGCCGAGCTCGACTTCCCAATCGGTCTTTTCCGAACCGCGGGGAATGATGACATTGTCGTTCGGTCCAACGATTGCGGATGTTGCTTTCATGAAGATGATCGGCTCGGGCGGCACGGTCGCACCGGTTTCGGCAGCATGATCCGAATAATTCAAGCCGATGCAGATGAACTTGCCAGTGCCCGCGACGCAGGCGCCAATGCGGCCGGGCGCGATTTCCGGAAGGCTCTTCGGATCGATGGCCGCTATCTTTGCAAGGCCGGCAGGTGTGATCGCTTCGCCGCCGATATCGGCGACATGACCGGAGAGATCGCGGATCTTGCCATCGGCATCGAGAAGTGCGGGTTTTTCACTGCCTGCTTCGCCAACACGCATCAGCTTCATGGAATTCCTCCTCATCGAAAACGGATTTGCAACCACCTATGAACGAATTATTCATCGGTGTCATTACGGCTTTGCCGGGAAGCGGTACGGCTTTTCCGCGATTTGGGTGATTTTCTGCCGAAAACCGCCCGTATCTTTCGGCATCAAGCTCTAAAAATTTCCGCCAGATCAGGGCCGACGGGAACGATCTTCGTCGGATTGAGGCTTTCGATCGAATAGTAGCCGCGCTTGATGTGATCGAGGTTCACCGTTTCGGCGATGCCCGGCCAATCCAGCATGCGGCGGCAGAAGGCGCGCAGCTTGGCATAGTCGGAAAGCCGGCGCAGATTGCATTTGAAGATGCCGTGATAGGCGACGTCGAAGCGCACCAACGTCACGAAAAGCCGGATATCGCTCTCGGTGGGATGATCGGCTAAGAGAAAAGACCGGCCCTCGAACTGCTGCTCGACCCAGTCGAGGCAGGAAAAGACATCGGCAAAGGCTTCTTCGTAGGCGACCTGCGTGGTGGCGAAACCGGCGCGGTAGACGCCGTTGTTGAGATCGGGATAGATGCGGTCGTTGAAAGCATCGATCTCGGTGCGCCTCTCCGCCGGGTAAAGATCGATCGGACTTTTTGCCAGGGCGCCAAAGCCGCCGTTCAGCATGCGCAGGATATCGGCGGATTCATTGTTGACGATGGTGTTTCTCTGCTTGTCCCAGAGAACCGGCACGGTGGCCCGGCCGGTGAAATCCGGCGCCGCCCTGGTATAGATTTCATGCATATAGGTTACGCCGTTGACGTGATCCTCCGTCGCGCCAGGATAATCACCGAAGCGCCAGCCCTGCTTGCCCAGCAGCGGTTCAGCGACCGAGACGGAGATGACATCTTCCAGGCCCTTGAGCTTGCGGCCGATCAGGGTGCGCGAGGCCCAGGGGCAGATATAGGCGACATAGAGATGGTAACGGCCGGCGCTGGCTTCGAAGCCAGCTTCSCCCGTCGGCCCGGCGCTGCCATCCGGGGTTACCCAATTGCGGAAACTCGAGGTCTGACGGACAAAGCCGCCCTTCTCGTCCTTTGCCTGAACGGGCTGCCAGTCTTCCGTCCACTTTCCGTTCACCAGCATGCACAACTCCCCGACCAATTGACTAAAACGGTTCATTATCCTGCTTCGACGCCGGCGTGAGGCCGCTTTTATGAAGACAGTCTGTACACCCAAACTGCGACGATGCTGCGCTTGCCAAGCCGGTGAAGCAGGAAATATGACTGCGCTAAAGCGTGTCGCAATCTTTCAGCTTCGCTCCTCGCGCTTTAGTTTTTTATTTCGCCGCATGTCGTTATCGCAAAACCGCTACACACTCTTGCGCGACATGCTTTAGTCAAGATGACGTGGAGTTCGAAATGCATCTCTCGAAGGCCATCGTGCGGACCGAACATGCAAGCCGCTACCTGCAGCAGCTCTGCAAACACTGGAGCCACAAGTTCAGCGTCGATTTTGATCCTCTGAAGGGGCGGGTGCCGTTCAGCGATACGGCCGAGGTGACGTTTGCGGCCGACGATGCGGCTCTGACCATGACGCTTTCCGTCGCCGATCCCTCGCAACAGGAAAGGATGCAGCACGTCATCGACGATCATCTGAAGCGCTTCGCCTTCCGCGAAGAACTCGACATCGTCTGGACGGACTAAGCCCAGCC
>NZ_JBFUAY010000034.1:0-51141 GCF_056406015.1 Rhizobium sp. P1_E1
GCCCTTACCTCTTTGCCAACGACTGCTTTTATGTGCCGCCACTTTTGGCTTTTCGGATGTGCGGGCACCGGTACGCCTTCTCGTAAGAACAGCGTTACTTCAGGAACTTCATCTGATTTGTAGATGCAAATTCTCAACGGCTCACGTCCCTGTTAGCAGTAAATATTGTGCACTGCAAAACAAGAAATGRCAAACATTCATTTGCCGGGTAAGTCACGTTAGGCCGGTGCAAACCCGTGATGCTGAGGCGTACCCTACCGCCCGATGCTGAGGACGGCGTCCGTCGGACGGTCGAGGAGCGCGACGCCGGAGGTTTGGATTTTTTCATATAAGTCGTTGGGCTTCACCGCATCGAGGCGTTCAAGAAACCTTTATGAAGCTCAGGGCTGAACTAACCGTCGTCTCCTCCGGCCCGACCACCGCGATCGAGTCCGAGGACGCAGCGATTGCAGGGGGCAGCCTTGCCAGGATGCGAAAGATCCTCTGGATCTCTCATTTTCAATTCGATGCCCTAGCGTTTCAGGTCGTAGGCCTGGTGCGATGCGCGAAGCTCTGACAAGGTTTTGCCGACACAACTGCCTCCGCCTTCAGCGCCTATTGCCTTTGCCTTGCCGTCGATCGTGATGGTGCCGGCGATCCGGTCGGATGCAGAATAGGTTGCAGTTCCATCTTGAGACACACGCGACAGATAAAAGGCGTGAAAGGTTTCGTGGTATTTGCACTGGATAACCACCGGGAACTGATCAAACGGATTGTCTTGCGCCACAACTGCCGTCATGGGAAAGGCCAACGATATCAAGCCTGCATAGAGCATTTTGCCCGATGTGCCTGATTTCCGGCGAGATGTATGCGTCATCGTCAAAGTCCTTCTTTCGGAGATCGAACCTGCGAATGCTTTGCCGTTAGATCGTGAGGCTGATCAGCGCATCGCGATCGAGAAGGCGAACGATGCGTTGCAGTTTGCCGTTCAGGCAAAGGATACGTTTTTCGCGGAGCTTCGTGAAACAGCGGGCAACGGTTTCGACTGTCAGTCCAAGATAGTCGGCGATATCGCTGCGGGAAATCATCATGTCAAATTCGCAATCGCCTGGATGACGGTCGGCCATTTCGCAGACAAAGGCCGCGACGCGCTTCAGTGCGCTCTGCTCGGTGATGACGAGTTGTTTGTGTTGCGCCTTGGCAAGATTCGTCAAGGCAATGTGCAGAAGATCGATGGRAACGACGGCGTCATGATTGGCGCGAAAGGGCGTGACGCAGGTTTCGCAGACGGCTTCGGCGAAATCGGTGCGTATATCGCCCGTTTCAAGTCCGAACCATTCGCCCTTTCCGTAAAACGACAGAATGTATCTCTGTCCGGCGGCCGTCAGTCTGTAGATCCGCACAGCGCCCGCTTCTACGTGGTAGATCGTAAGCGCGTGTTCGCCTTCGCTGTAGATCGTCTCATCGGCCTTGAGCCTAATCGACTGATCTTTGGTTGTAGCGGCTGCGCCTCCATACCGGTGGCCTCGAGCAGTCGTGTAATTTATTGCGTGATTTTGAAGCATCTGCGTCGCCCCTATCCGCATCGGAGCATAAGCAATTGCCGCGGGACCCGATATTCGAGATACCCCTTACGTATTGCTACGGAAGCCCCGGATTACTCTACGGTGTATAAGGCATTCGCCCTTTGGGGAGAGCGACACGAAAATGTCGTGGGAGGTCGTATGGCATCGGAAGATGGAGGGGAACGCGACTTATCTCAAGATCCGGCAAGTGTGCGCGAGCAGCTTGAACGCATACTCGCAAGCCCGCAATTCCATGCTCCCGAGCGCGGGCGTCGCTTTCTACAGTATATTGTTGAAGAGACGCTTGAAGGGCACAGCGAACGGCTTAAGGCCTATATGATCGCGCAGGTCGTTTTCGGACGCGACGCGTCCTTCGATGCCCAGAATGATCCGGTCGTACGCATAGAGGCCGGCCGTATCCGCCGCGCACTCGAGCGATATTACCTCGTGTGTGGAAGCAACGACCCGATACGTATCACAATTCCCAAAGGAGGCTACGCGACGCGGTTTTCGAGCGGCGAAAACACGTCGATTGCTAGCGAAGTGGCCGCTTCGCAAGATCACGAGAATCCACAAAAACAGACTGGGCAGCAGGGGCCAACGACCTATCGCCATCTTCTGCTGCCGATTGGTGTCCCTGCACTATTCGGGGCAATGGCGATCTTAGCCCTCATTCGCCCCCTCGAATCCTACCTATCACCACCGCAAGCGACCCGGACCCCTGTTGCCTCAACGCCGACGAACAGGATCAGGATTGCTGTCGACCCCCTCGTCGCCCTCGACGGCACGGCGCAGACAGCTAATTTTGCAAAGGGACTGGGCGATCAGCTGATTTCAAAACTCATGGAGGTGCAAAACCTGGTCGTGCTTACTCCAGGCCGCTCCGGCGCGGTAACGAGCGGACCGCATTTCAACCTGCAAGGAAGTGCACTTGTCGAAAGCACGGTCGTGCATCTGCATATCCGCCTGATAGACGGCGCCGACGGGGTAGTCGTCTGGGCAAATCAATATGATCGCGATCTGAGTGGCCAGACGATTCTCGATGTCGAGGACGACATCGCCGTGCAAATCGCGATGGAGATTTCAAAATTTCGCAAGTTTGGCGACGCAGAGCCCTGACCCGTAACTATCTTGGCGTGTTGACAGGAGAAATGACCATTCCCGCGGCGCGCAGGCCGTTGAGGAACAGCTCCTGGTCTTCCGGTCTTTGCAAACGCAGAGAGATCTCCGCATGGACATTGCCCATCATTTCCGGTGCGTGGGTGTTGAGCCATTCCCGTTCCAGTCTGGCTTCATTCGTCTTTCCAGCGGTCCCGAGAATGGACAGCAGCAAGAGATGGTGCATGGGGTTGCCATCGAGATCGGACCGTCGCGACCACTGCTCCGCCGCTTCGATATCGCCTCGCATGAAGGCGCATAAAGCCATGCCAACCTCATAAAAACCTTTAGGTCCGGCGTTCCTGCTGAGAGCGATCGACAGCAATTCGCAACCTGATTGCCATTTTCCTGACATCGCAAGGCGGGAGCCGTATTCGCCTGCAACTTCGACATCGTCTGGATTTGCGGCATAGGCAGAGGTCCCGGCCGTCAGCGCCTTCCCGATATCCCCTCTGAAGAAGCTCACCAGCATCTGAGCCCGAAGCACGCGCGGATTGCCGGGCGCCAGCGATATTGCCCGTTCCACCGCAGCAATCGCCAGTTCGAGGGGCTGGGCTGAAGCTGGCGTGCCGAGTTTGTAGCGAAAACGTATCTCGTCAAGATAGACCATGGACAGGAGGGCCCAAGAGGATGCGTTATCGGGAAAACGCTGGGTTGTCTGTTGCAGGCATTCGCGTGCTTTCCGATGGCTTTGTTCAGTCATGGTCTGCCGGTAGCTGTAATAGATCAAGGTGCAGGCATAGGCGTCCGAGCCGCCATTCTCCGCAGGCCTGGCGATCGTTTCCGTATCGGCTTGGAAGATAGCGCCATAGGGCTGTGCAATCGCGCTGGCGATTTTCCCGGCGACATCGGCTTGAATCACAAGCTTGTTTTGAACATCGAGATTAGCATCATAATTGTCGGCCCATATGACGGCACCATCGGATTGACGCACCAACCTCGCAGCGGCACGCATCCTGCTGCCATCGAGCTGGACATTGCCTTGGAGCGCATAGGCGGCGCCGTCAGCAGGTTCGCCGCGTATCGAGCCGGTAACCACGACGATGTCATCAAACTGAGCGAGTTGGCCGATGACGTCGTCCCTCAGGCCACGCGCGATGTCCGAACCGGCGCCAATGAGGCCGCTTTCGGCAAAAAAATCGACAACCACTTTTGGTTCCGCTGATCCCGGCGGCGGTGCCCGGCTTGAAACATTCCGCGAAACCGAAAGTGCGCCAGCAAGAGCGAGGAGCAGAAGCGCAAGAACGGTGACGAGAGTGGCTCCAAGGCCAAGAGCGACTGGCCTCGCTCTGCGACCTATGTCCGGAAGCGGATCGTCTTGATCATCCAGTCCCCCGGCCGGCGACTTTTCCAGCGTTTTCTCAGATACGGGCTCAGATACGGGGTCGAGCGCATCCTGAGCATATTCGAAATGGGGAACATATCCGCCTTTCGGCACGGTAATGATGACCTCGTCCGCTTGGCCCGCGACAAGGTAGTAGCGCTCGAGGGCTTTTCTTATTCGGCCGGCCTCGATCCGGACGACCGGATCGTTTTGCGGATCGAACGATGCTTCCCGGCCGAAAACCATATTTGCTATCGTAAACGCCTTCAAAAACCCCGATCGACCCGCAAGTGTCTCGTTGACGACAAATTCCAGGAAATTTCGCCCGCGTTTCGGGGTGTGAAATTCCTCGCTCATGAGGATGCGCTCGACTTGCAGGCAGATTTCGTCTGCTGTCGGCTCAAAACTGCGGAAAGTGTTGACCTTTGCGCTTCCCATGACCGCCCCGCCCCCACGACAAGATCGCGCTATTATTTAAGCATCTTCTAACGCATCATATCCTACATGTCTTTGCTTGCAAGGATTGCTTTCCGATCAGCGAAGGTGGGGCAATATGTGGACGGCGGGCGCGCCCCTCTCGATTTCAGATCGCTGTCCGGTCGCGTCAATAGTAATGGCCATCCACATGAGCTCCGTCAGGTTGCGCGCGCCCATTTTTGCCATCACATTGGCACGGTGGACTTCCACCGTCCGCGAACTGATGCCTAGATGATAGGCGATCATCTTGTTCTGCAGGCCGTCAAGCACGCCGATGAGGACTTGGTGTTCGCGGTCCGTGAGTTGACGAAGTCGTGCCGCCACACTTTCGGGATCGGCAATCGCCCTGCCGGGACGTCTTTGTCCCATCGCTCCGTTGATGGCTGCCATCAACGCTTCTTCTTTGAGAGGTTTTTCCAGGAAGTCTGATGCTCCGGCCTTCATCGCCAGAACGGCTGTGGCAACATCGCCCTGGCCGGTGATAACGATCGTCGGAACGTCCGTGTTGAAATCGTGCAAGCGGTGGAGCAGTTCGATGCCGTCGATATGCGGCATGCGGAGGTCGGTAACAAGGCAGTTCCTCCCGGAAAGGGGCAGAAGTTCGAGAAACGCCTTTGCGCAGCTATGCGCGCGAACGGCAAAACCTGCCGATACCAATAGGAATGTCACCGACCGTCTGAGCGACTCCTCGTCGTCAACGAGATGGATCGTGAGGTCGTTTGCCATCGGTTTAGATCTCCGCCAGCGGAAGCGAGAAACAGAGCATCGAACCGCAATCCATCCCCTTGCGCGCAGTTATGCGGCCTCCATGCGCTTCGACAATGCGCTTGGACAAGGCCAGCCCCATGCCGAGGCCGCGCGGTTTACTGGTCACGAAGGGACGGAACAATGCCTCCTCGATCTCGGCTGCGATACCGCAGCCGTTGTCAGACACTTCGACAACGAGATGAGAAGATGTGTCGGATTTGGTTCGGATCGCAATATGGGGCTGATCGACATCGTCGGTTGCCTCGAGGGCATTGCGAACAAGGTTTGTCAACACCTGCACGATCTGGACACGGTCGACAATGACCGTGTCCCACGCCGCTTCGAGGCGGAGATCCGCATGGAGCCCCTTGCGCTGTGATCCCACGAACGCGAGTGTGGTCGCCTCATGGATCAACTCGTGCATCGCTTCCTGTTTTCTTGCGCCAGCGCCGGGCTTTACCAAGTCTCTTATGTTCTGGACGATCGTTCCTGCCCACATAGCATGTTGCGTAATGTCCGATAGGGCTTCGCGAAGCTTCTCGCCGCATCGACGGTGATCATTCATGACGAGGCGTCTGCATCCCTGCGAATAAGCAGCGATTGACGAGAGCGGTTGTGAAAGCTCATGGGCAAGGGTCGATGCCATTTCCCCTAGCGCGGTTATTCTTGCGAGGCGGGCAATCTCGCATTGAAGCTCCTGAACCTGCTGCAATGTCTCGCGCTCGGCGCGGAAGTCCTCGAAAATCGCTGCAGTGAAGCCTTCCTTTGCATCCTGCCCCCTGATGATTGTAAGGGCAGTCGGGAATTGAGCACCGCCTTTGGTGATGGCAAGACCGGCGCGCGCTGCGCCTTGGTCTGCCCAGCGTCCTCTTAGTTGAACATCTGGTGTCGAGCGCCAGACGAAGTCGATCTTGCGGCCGACCAATTCGCTTTCGTCGTAGCCAAACAGGGCGACTGCCGTTTTGTTGCAGGCCGAAATATGATGGCTGTCGGTGATAAAAAACACCGCATCCGGCATGTGTTCGTAGAGCTTCCGGATCCAGTCCATCCTGGGCGCTTCATCTTCCTCGCGGAGCACGCGTGAAGGTTGGCTGCGCCCTAGTATGAACGAGTCCCCTTCGACCATAGTTGAAACGTCAGGACCGTACTCTGCAACATGCGGCGTTTCCATCTTGATGGACATGATGGTCTCCTGCGCTCATCCGAGAAGTTATGCAGTCGCTGGACCGTTTTGCTCGTCGATAATGATGCAAGATTACCACCTTTGAACGGATGAGCGGTGTAGCATCGCGTAGGCTCTATTGTCGTCTTGCGCCCCCCAGCGAGAAGCTCGCGATATCTTGGACTTCCTCATTCCCATTGATCCGGCGCAATGCCCGGGCGTGATTGTTCCGCTACTATGGCAAGCAAATGGGCGGCCGCCCGTTCCAACAAGTGGCTGGTTCAAACTGAAAGCCAAGAAACTGGCGTCTGAAGTCATCGAATGGGTGACACAGACCCGTAATGGCAATCTGACTTTCTATATAGGATGAGCGATTGTCGCACTGACAGGATGTTTTTCCGCCCGTGAAATCGCCATTGATCGCCTCATCGCCGAGTTGGGACAGGCAAGCGTAGTCGCGACAAGTGCAAAGCGCTTGAGGAGTAAGCACGTCGGCCGAGTGCTGGCAAGCCGAGAGGATGTTCTATCCAGTTGATGCTGGTGCATCGTCGTGGAGGATTCGGTGATGTGGCGGTTGATTGTCGAAGCTCCATTCGAAGAGGATATAGAACTCGCCGTCATCGGCGATCAAGGCGTTGATGCCCTGATTTTTCCATGTCGGCGCCTGCCTGATGGTTGGGCGAATGCCATGACCGGTGAACGACTGGAAGTCCACCCCACCCATTGGCGCATATGGCAGATCCATCGAGGCGAAGTTTCACGCCTCCATTGAATGTGCCCAATCGCAGGATGCTGCAGCGCACCTTGTCTGCGATCAATGACATGACCGGCCAAAATCGTTTGATTGTGTTCAAAGAGCCGGCGGCGCGGCCGCTATACGAAAGACCGGGGAGGACCGCATGCGTGGTTTTGGTGTTCATTCCGAGGTTGGAAAGCTGAGAACCGTCATGGTGTGCCGACCGTCTCTGGCACATCAGCGGCTGACGCCTGCAAACTGCCACGATCTGCTTTTTGACGACGTCCTATGGGTCCATGAGGCACAGAAGGATCATTATGATTTTGTCCTGAAAATGCAGGAGAGAGGTGTCGAGGTTTTAGAACTCCACGATATGCTCGGTCAGGCGCTCGCTAACAAGCAGGCGCGAGACTTCATATTGGATCGGCGCATCACCCCGAATGTGCTCGGCTCGCAGATCGCCGAGGCGATGCGGCCATGGCTTGACGAAATGCCGGCCACGCAGCTTGCCGCATTTATGATCGGCGGGATCGCGATTTCCGACCTGCCGGATGTCAAGGCAAAGTCGCTGATGCTCAGCGCCTTGCAGGAAACGGAGTTTGTCATCCCGCCGATTCCCAATACCTTGTTCCAGCGTGATCCGTCCTGCTGGATTTACGGCGGTGTGACCTGCAACCCGATGTTCTGGCCAGCAAGACGCGCCGAGACGCTGATCCAGCGCGCGATCTACAAGTTTCACCCGATCTTTCTCGGGAGCGATTTCCGGATCTGGTGGGGTGATTCAGACGGCCAGTTTGCCAATGCCTCCATGGAGGGTGGCGACGTCATGCCGATCGGGAACGGCACTGTCCTAATCGGCATGGGCGAGCGCACCACCTATCAGGCAGTCGGCCAAGTGGCGCAGGCCCTGTTCAGGGGCAATGCCGTAAAGCGGGTGATCGCCTGTCTGATGCCGAAGAGCCGCGCGGCAATGCATCTCGATACCGTTTTCAGTTTCTGCGATCGCGATGTCGTTACGCTGTTTGCCGAGGTTGTCGATCAGATCCGCTGCTACAGCATGTATCCCAAGGATGATGAGGGCACATTCGAGATTCATCCCGAAAATCGCCCGATGCTCGACGTCGTCAGCGAAGCGCTCGATTTGCCGCAGCTGCGCATAGTCGAGACCGGCGGCAATTCCTATCAGGCCGAACGAGAACAATGGGACGACGGCAACAATGTCGTTGCGCTCGAGCCCGGCGTGGTCGTCGCTTACGACCGCAACACGTACACGAATACGCTTCTGCGCAAAGCAGGCGTTGAGGTCATCACCATTCGCGGCTCCGAACTCGGCCGCGGCCGCGGCGGCGGGCACTGCATGACATGCCCGATATGGCGCGACCCCGCATACTGACACATCGCATCCACGAAACAGCCTCGACGGAGCAAGACAATGAGCTTCAATCTGCGCAATCGTTCACTTCTGACCGTGCAGGACTACACCCCGCGGGAATTCCGATACCTTCTCGATCTCGCCCGCGACCTCAAGCGCGCCAAATATGCCCGCACCGAGCAAGAGCACCTGAAAGGCAAGGAAATCTGTCTGATTTTCGAGAAAACCTCCACGCGCACCAGATGCGCCTTCGAAGTTGCCTGTTCGGATCAGGGCGCCAACGTGACCTATCTTGATCCGTCCGGTTCGCAGATCGGGCACAAGGAATCCTTCAAGGACACTGCCCGCGTTCTCGGCCGCATGTTTGATGCCATCGAATATCGCGGAGCTGCGCAGCAGGGCGTGGAGACACTCGCCCGTTTTGCAGGCGTGCCGGTCTATAACGGTCTGACGGATGAATACCATCCAACGCAGATGCTGGCCGAYGTGATGACCATGCGCGAGCACAGCGACAAGCCGATTGCGGACATCAAGTATGCCTATGTGGGCGACACGCGCTCGAACATGGGGCACTCGCTGCTGATCGTCGGGTGCCTGGTGGGAATGGATGTGCGCATCTGCGGCCCGAAATCGCTCTGGCCGTCCCGGGAGTACATGAAAATCGCCGAGGACCTGAAGGAGAAATCCGGTGCGCGCCTGCTCGTTACCGACGACCCCAAGGAGGCCGTGCAAGGTGTCGATTTCATTCACACGRATGTCTGGGTCTCGATGGGCGAGCCGAAGGACGTCTGGCGCGAACGCATCAAATTGTTGACGCCTTACCAGGTCAACGACGCCTTGATGAAGGCAACGGGCAATTTTCAGACGAAGTTCATGCATTGCCTGCCGGCATACCACGATACCGAGACGACGTTGGGCAAGCAGATTGCCGAGGACTACGGCATGAGCAACGGCCTCGAAGTGACCAATGACGTCTTCGAGTCCGAAGCCAATATCGCCTTCGAGCAGGCCGAAAACCGCCTGCACACAATCAAGGCGCTGCTTGTCGCCACTCTGGGAGACTAAAATGCGTGTGGTTATTGCGCTTGGCGGCAATGCCCTTCTCCGGCGTGGAGAGGCCATGACCGCGGATGTCCAGCGGCGGAATGCGCGCATCGCTGCGGAAGCGATCGCGCCGTTGGCGGCCGAACATGAGTTGATCATAACCCACGGCAACGGGCCTCAGGTCGGGCTGCTCGCGCTTCAGGGCGCGGCCTACAAGCCTGACGAGGCCTATCCGCTCGATGTGCTGGGGGCGGAAACCGAGGGCATGATCGGCTACATGCTGGAACAAGAACTCGGCAATTTGCTGCCGTTCGAGCAGCCACTGGCAACGCTTCTGACGATGGTCGAGGTCGATGCCGACGATCCGGGCTTCAGCAACCCGACCAAGTTCGTCGGCCCGATCTATGAGAAGGCGGATGCCGAGCGCATCCGCACGGAGAAGGGCTGGGTGTTCAAGCAGGATGGTGAAAAGTGGCGGCGTGTGGTCGCATCACCGCTGCCGAAGCGCATCTTTGAGGTCCGTCCGGTGCGGTGGCTGCTGGAGCAGCGGACGATCGTCATTTGTGCCGGCGGCGGTGGTATCCCGACGATGTACGAAAAAGGCAGCGACCGGAAGCTCATCGGCGTCGAAGCCGTGATCGACAAGGATTTGTGCTCAGAACTTTTGGCGCGCGAACTTGATGCCGACCTCCTCATCCTGGCAACAGACGCCCAGGCCGTCTGCACGGACTGGGGCAAGCYGTCTCAGAAGTCCATCCATAAAGCCCGGCCTGACGATCTCAGGCAATTTTCCTTCCCGGCCGGTTCGATGGGCCCGAAGGTCGATGCCGCCTGCCATTTTGCTCAGGCCAGCGGAAAGAGCACGGCAATCGGCGCCCTGGCGGATATAGCTGCCATGGTGCGCGGCGAGCGCGGAACGATCATCAGCAGTGGTTTCACCGGCCTGAGCTGGTACGCTTGAGGGCGACGCAGGTTTCAATGTGAAATTATCAGGATACGGCCGGGTGTGTCGCAGCACCCGCTGCCGTTTCTTCACTGTCCACCTGCATGGCGGACGTGTTTCTTCTCTGCCAGACGTAAACCGGGATCCCAAGCATGAGCAGAACGAGACCATAGAGGACCGGCTCGGCGCCGGACCCATAGAGCGTGAATATCGCGAAAATGAAGGCGATGAGCTCGATTGCGGTGACGCGCGGCATTCGTCGCTCCTTGGTCACACCGGCTGCTACAAGGCTTCCGGCCAGCGAGCAGAAGGCATAGGGGACGACGGCAGTCATGGTGCTCAGCCCGACCATGAGCCGATAGACCGCAGCAAAACCCTCCGACCCGAAAGCTTGAACGAGCACCAGCATGGTCGCAAATGATGCCGAGACAATCATGCCAACCGCCGGGACGCCCCGGCTCGAGAGCCGTGCGAACAGGGGAGGGAAGAGCCCGTCCCGGGCAGCAGCCATCGGAACCTGCCCCATCAGCAGCGTCCAGCCGTTCAGGGCGCCGATCGATGACAGCAAGACTGCGACCGATATTGCCAGTTCCCCGCCGCGCCCCCACATGATCCCCGCAGCTTCGGAAAACGGCGCGACGGAATGCACGAGCTGTTCCCGGGGCACGACACCAAGGACGACGATGGTGCCCAGCACATAAAGAGCCGCAGCGATGGAAATTCCGAGAACGGTCGAGCGGGGAATGGTTCGTCTCGCGTCCCGAACATCGCCAGCGGGAACTGTTGCTGATTCCAGCCCGAGATAAGCAAACATGGTCAGCGGCGCCAAGGCCGCGACCGACTTTAGCAGCGGCTGGCCGCTGGGGTTGAACTCCGCGAAATGGGAGGTGTCGATGAAGAGAAGACCGATGATAGCGACAGCGCCAAAGGGCATGAGCTTGGCATAGGTGGTAACCTGCGCAAACAGGGCCGCCGCATGAACGCCGCGAAGATTGACYAGCACGATCGCCCATATCACCCCAAGCGTCAGCAATGTCGCTGCGAGGCGGTTGGCAAAAGCGGGAACGAGATCGATCATCACGCCGGCGAAGGCGATGGCGATCACGGGAAGCGATGTCCAAATGGAAATCCAGTAGCCCCAGGCAATGAGGAAGCCGGCAAAATCGCCGTAGGCCAGCCGTGTGTAGGCGTAGGGGCCACCGACAGCCGGCACGAGACTGGCAAGCCGCGCGAATGTGAGGCCGAGACAGATCGCGCCGGCTCCCATGACGATCCAGACGACGATGGCGAGATTGCCGTAGGGCGCTACTGCGGCCGGCGAGAGATAGAAGCCCGAACCCACCATGTTTCCGACCACGATGGCAGTACAGGCGGCCAGTCCGAGGCTCTTGCCATTCGGAGTTGTCATGAAGTCTCCTCCCGCGAAGGCCGGTGCTCATGGCTCCGTTGGACCGCCATTGCCCAGCGCGATCTTCCCTCCAAAGACTTGGCGCTGCAATCCGGTTCAATGCGTAGTCGACGAGCGTTGCGCACGTTCCGGATAAGGATCACCCCGGTCGACGATCTGGCGCAGCCCGTCTCCCTTAAATTCCTCGCTGAAACTGGATTGTCAGTCGGCCACCTTGCCTCATTGTAAGAGGAAGGTGTCCGTAAATCACGTAACTATTCAGGGTGTTTGCTCGAACACTATTGATCACACTCAATGCGAGGCTCTTGGGCATAAGATATCTTGCGACTGAGGATCATTTTGTTCTTGGGAGTTAGAACGATGAAAATGGCCATGATCATTGGGATTGTCGCATTGACTGCTGCCGGTATCGTTCCGGTTCAAGCCCAGCAGGATCGACGCGAATACCGAAGAATGAACTGGAGTGAGAGTTTGCCTGAGGCGGTGCGGACCTATCATAGCAAAAGGTTCACGATTGTAAGCTACAGAATCGCAGATTTTTCAGAGACTGGCGCACACCCTCGGGCGGGGAGTGCGGAGCATGTCGCAGCCATCAGAGCCGCAGTTCGGTCGAACAAATGGCTTGTGGCGCAGCTCAAGGCCAAAAAGCTCACGCCAAATGATATTGAGTGGGTAACGCGAGCGCGCAATGGCAACATGACTTTCTATGTGGAATAACCGAAATCTGCGCCGGCCATGCCTCCAAATGTCGAGCCGGGGCAGATCGCCCCGGCTCTCATGATGTTCAGGCAATGATCGCGAGATTGCCGCAGGGCGCGATCGCGGCCCGCCATTCGACGAGGTTGTCACGAAGCCTCCGGGGCTTCCTCCCCAGTGTCTATAGCTCCTTCGGACAGTCATTCCAGGGCGCGAACCTCCATCCAAAGAATAGAAAATCCGGTTCACTCCGTAGTCGGCGATTGTCTCGAATGCCTTCACGATTGGCGCGGACACGCTAGAGTGAGCGCGAGGCGTGTGGGCTGCGCGGGAGGTGGCGATGTGGAACGAACAAGGGTTTCTACGCATTTCGATTGCGGCCACCATCGTGATTGCCGCGCTCGGCATCATCTTCGGCATCCTTTCAGGCTCGTTCTCCATCGCCTTTGATGGGGTCTATTCGCTGGCTGACGCTGCAATGACCGGGCTTGCGCTGTCGGTTTCGAGCCTGATCGTGAAATCGGCGCAGCGCGATGCGCTGTCGCGCAGAGTTCACAACCGCTTCACCATGGGTTTCTGGCACCTTGAGCCGATCGTCCTCATGCTCAACGGCTGCGTGCTGATGACGGTCGCGGTCTACGCGCTGATCAATGCGATTATCAGCATCCTCAATGGCGGACACGAACTCCGTTTCGGCATTGCCATCGCATATTCCGCCACGACGGTGCTCATCTGTGTCGTCATGGCCATCATCGGCATCAGGCTGAACCGCAAACTGAAATCCGATTTCATCTCACTCGATATCAAGGCCTGGATCATGTCGGGCGGTATCTCGTTCGCCCTGCTCATAGCATTTCTGATTGGCTTCGCCGTGCAGCCGACGCCCGTCGCTTGGGTTGCCAAGTACATGGATCCCTTCGTGCTGGCCCTGGTCTGCCTTGTAATGATCCCGCTGCCGATCGGCACGGTCTGGAAGGCACTGACCGAAGTCCTGTTGATTGCACCTGTCGAGCTCAAGGATCATGTCGATCATGTCGCCTCAGAAACGGTTCGCCGTCTCGGCTTCCTTTCCTACCGCGCCTATGTCGCCCGCGTCGGTCGAGCGACGCAGATAGAGCTCTACTTCATCGTGCCCGAGGGACTTCCTGCGAAGACGGTCGAGGAATGGGATGCGCTTCGCGACGAAATCGGTGCCGCAATCGGGGATGAAAGCGCAAACCGCTGGCTCACCATCGCCTTTACCGCCGATGCGGAATGGGCCGAATAGTTCGTGGTTTTGCTCTGCCCAATGGCATTTTGCTCCCACGTTGATTGCAATCAACGACGCCTATGCGCCTGGTGTGTACGATCTTTTCACCCATGATGACGGTGGCTGCGCGGCGGCCGCTGCATTGAACATCGGGTCTGGAGGGGCGCATGGAGTTCCAAAAGGCATTTCCCATTGCCGTCATCGACGAGGATTTTGAGGGCAAGAGTGCTGCAGGGCGCGGGATGCGCGATCTGGCAGCGGCGATCGAAAACGAGGGGTTCCGTGTTGTTTCCGGCGTCTCCTACGAGGACGCGCGTCGCCTGGTACATATTTTCAATACGGAATCTTGCTGGCTGATTTCCGTCGACGGCACTGAGGACAAAGCCTCGCGTTGGAAGGTGCTGGAAGAGGTTCTAAGCGCAAAGCGCCAGAAGAACGACCGGATGCCGATCTTCCTTTTCGGGGACGACACGACGGCGGAGGATGTTCCGGCCACAGTGTTGCGCCACGCTAACGCTTTCATGCGGCTATTCGAGGATTCGGCAGAGTTCATGGCGCGGGCCATCGTGCAGGCTGCCCGCAATTACCTCGATCGGCTGCCGCCACCGATGTTCAAGGCTCTGATGAAGTATACGCTCGAGGGAGCATATTCCTGGCACACGCCCGGTCATGGCGGAGGAATCGCCTTCCGCAAAAGCCCGGTTGGTCAGCTCTTCTACACGTTCTTCGGTGAAAACACGCTCCGCTCCGATATCTCCGTATCGGTCGGCAGCGTCGGTTCGTTGCTGGATCACGTCGGGCCGATCGCCGAGGGCGAGCGCAACGCGGCGCGCATTTTCGGTACCGACGAAACGCTGTTCGTCGTCGGCGGCACGTCGACCGCGAACAAGATCGTCTGGCACGGCATGGTCGGACGCGGCGATCTCGTGCTTTGCGACCGCAATTGCCACAAGTCCATCCTGCATTCGCTGATCATGACGGGCGCAACGCCGATCTACCTGACGCCGTCCCGCAACGGGCTCGGCATTATCGGCCCGATTTCGAAGGACCAGTTTACGCCGGAGGCTATCGCCCAGAAAATCGCTGCGAGCCGGTACGCCGGCGAAACCAGCGGCAAGGTCCGATTGATGGTCATCACCAATTCGACCTATGACGGGCTCTGCTACAACGTCGATGCCATCAAAGCATCGCTTGGCGATGCGGTCGAGGTGCTGCACTTCGACGAGGCCTGGTACGCCTACGCGAATTTCCATGAGTTCTACGACGGCTTTCACGGAATCTCATCCACCCAGCCTGCGCGCTCGCAGAACGCCATTACCTTTGCGACGCAGTCGACGCACAAGCTGCTGGCGGCTCTTTCGCAGGCATCGATGATCCACATCCAGCATGCAGAGAACAAGCGCCTGGATGTCACGCGCTTCAACGAAGCCTTCATGATGCACACCTCGACCTCGCCGCAGTACGGCATCATTGCCTCCTGCGATGTCGCGGCGGCCATGATGGAGCAGCCGGCCGGGCGCTCCCTGGTGCAAGAGACGATCGACGAAGCAATCAGTTTCCGCCGTGCGATGAACGCGGTCAGGAAGCAGATGAACGGAAGCTGGTGGTTCGATGTGTGGGAACCGACCGTCGCCGAGCAGACGCCGAGCGATACCCATGCCGAATGGGTTCTGAAGCCCGGTGATGCCTGGCATGGTTTTGAAGGCCTTGCCGAAAATCATGTGATGGTCGATCCCATCAAGGTCACGATCCTTTCACCGGGATTATCGGCGAACGGCACCATGCAGGAACACGGGATCCCGGCCGGCGTCATCACGAAGTTCCTTTCCTCGCGCCGCATCGAAATCGAGAAGACCGGCCTCTATTCCTTCCTTGTCCTTTTCTCGATRGGAATTACGCGTGGCAAGTGGAGCACGCTTGTCACCGAACTGATCAATTTCAAGGATCTCTACGACGCCAACGCTCCGCTGACGCGGGCATTGCCGGCTCTCGCCGCAGCACATCCCGAGGCCTATGCCGGCATGGGATTGCGAGATCTATGCGAAAGCATCCACGCGATCTACCGCAAGGATGACGTGCCGAAGGCGCAGCGCGAGATGTACACCGTGCTGCCCGACATGGCGCTGCGGCCCGCAGACGCCTACGATCACCTCGTCAAAGGGCGGATCGAGAGCGTCGAGATCGACAACCTCATGAACCGCGTCCTTGCCGTGATGATCGTTCCTTATCCGCCGGGCATTCCATTGATCATGCCAGGTGAACGGATCACGGAATCGACGAAGTCGATCCAGGACTACCTGCTCTATGCCCGTGAATTCGACCGGAAGTTTCCCGGTTTCGAAACCGATATTCACGGCCTACGATTCACAGCCGGCGACAAGGGGCGTCGGTACCTCGTCGATTGTGTTGCAGAGGGACGGCCACAATGATCCCGCGTGATGTGAAGTCTCCGACCGTTGCCATCCCGTTTCACAAGATGCTGAAGGTGGTGGCGGTCGTCGATCGCGACGACCCGCAGGTGCAGGAGTTGTTGACGCAGATCGCTTCGGAGAATTTCGAGGTGGAACTGAGGTATGATTATTCCGCCGACGTGTCCGAGGATGCCTCCGTCGGAGCCTATATCGGCTCGGTCGAAGGCGGGCGCCTGGCGGGTGCGCGTTCCTTCCTTCGCTCCGTCCGGGACGTTGGATTTCGCACTCCCGTCTGGGCGATGGCCGATACCTTGACCATCGCGGACCTGGACGTTGTGGAAATGGCTGGCGAGGTGGACGGTTTCATCTATCTCGGGCAGCAGACACCGGCCTTCTACGCCAAGCAGATCATCTCCAGCCTGGTCAATTACGGCAAGTCGCTGCTGCCACCGTTCTTCGGAGGCATGATGGCCTATGACGGCGAGGCCAATATCGCCTTCGATTGCCCCGGCCACCAGGGCGGGCAGTTCTATCGGAAGTCGCCCGCGGGGCAGCTCTTCTTCAAGTATTTCGGGGAGGGCATTTTCCGCAATGATCTTTGCAATGCAGATGTGGATCTTGGTGATCTGCTGATCCATGAAGGGCCTGCGGCCGAGGCCCAGAAGCAGGCGGCGCGCATCTTTGGCGCGGATCGCACCTATTTCATCCTGAACGGAACCAGCACCTCCAACAAGGTTGTTGCTAACGCGGTGCTGCGGAGCGGCGATCTCGTGCTCTTCGACCGCAACAATCACAAGTCCCTTCACCAGGGTGCGCTTGTGCAGGCTGGTGCTATTCCCATCTACCTGCCAACGGCCCGCAACTCCTTCGGCATGATTGGTGCGGTCGATTGGGAGGCTTGGGACGAAGGTTGGTTGCGGCAGAAGATTGCCGCGCATCCGCTCGTTGCCGACAAAGGCCGCGCCAATGCCGAGAGACCCTTTCGTCTCGCCTGCATCCAGCTCGCCACCTATGACGGCACCATCTACAATGTGCGCCAGGTGATGGAGAAGATCGGTCATCTCTGCGACTACGTTCTCTGGGACGAAGCCTGGATCGGTTACAATGCCTTTCATCCGCTCTTTGAGGGGCACAGTCCCATGCGCCTCGAGGACCTGCGGCCTGACATGCCGGGATTGTTCTCGACGCAGTCGGTACATAAGCAGGGCGCCGGCTTTTCACAGGCCTCGCAGATCCACAAACGCGACGAACATATCCGCGGCCAACGCAGGTTCGTTGAGCACAAGCGCTTCAATGAATCGCTGCTGATGCATGTGTCAACCTCTCCCTTCTATCCGCTCTTCGCCTCGCTTGACGTCAACGCCAAGGTGCATGAGGGCAAGGCGGGCGAAATGCTCTGGGATCGTTGTATCGAACTCGGGATCGAGGTTCGCAAGAAGCTGCGCGGCTTCGTCAAGCATTATGAAACCAAGGGTGGWAGTCCCGAAGAGCAGTGGTTCTTCGATCCCTTCGTGCCGGACAAGATCTCGGTGTCCGGTTCAAAGCATACGAGCGACCTCGCTGAGACACCCTGGGAAGATATCCCCACCGATGTGCTCAAGCGCGAGCAGCAGTGCTGGCGGTTCGACCCGGAGGCAAAATGGCATGGCTACGCCGGCTATGCGCCCGGCTACACCATGGTCGATCCCAACAAGCTCACGCTGCTGACGCCCGGCATCGACCGGGAGACCGGCGAATATCGCGAGTTCGGAATTCCGGCGACCGTGGTCGCCAACTATCTGCGCGAGCAGCGGGTCGTGCCGGAGAAATGCGATCTCAACAGCCTGCTTTTCCTGCTCACGCCGGCAGAAGATGAGAGCAAGCTGAATACGCTGGTTGCCAAGCTGGTGAAGTTCAAGAACCTCTGGGATCGCGACGCGCCTCTACAGGAGGTTCTGCCGACGGTGTTTGCGGCCAATCGCGAGCGTTATGCGGGCTACACGGTGCGGCAGGTCTGCCGGGAGATGCATTCGTTCTATCGCGATGCGGGCGTCAAGGGCCTGCAGCGCCTGTGCTTCCGCTCGGAGAGTTTTCCGGAACCGGCAATTTCGCCGAAACAGGCCTATGAAGCGCTGGTGGCCAACAATGTCGACTATGTGCCGCTTGTTGAAGCCGCTGGCCGGATCTCGGCGACGCTGGCACTGATCTATCCGCCAGGCATCGGAGTGATCGTGCCGGGAGAGCGGTGGGACGAAAGGGCGCGGCCGATGCGCGATTATTTCCTGGCTTTCGAAGAGTCCTTCAATCGCTTCCCGGGCTTCAACTACGAAGTCCAGGGCGTATTCCAGGAACGGATCGATGGGCGGATCAAGTTCTATACGTACGTCGTGCGCGAGCAGGGGGACGGGAGGATCTCATCATGACCGACAACACAATGCATCTCGCGAGTGAGGCCACGGCCAAGAAAAAGATGAACCTGGTGCAACTCACCTTCATCGTCGCGGTCAATATGATGGGTTCAGGCATCATCATGCTGCCTGCCAACATGGCGCAGGTGGGTGCGATCTCGCTGCTCTCCTGGCTTGTGACCGCCATCGGCTCGATGGCGATAGCCTATGGGTTCGCTCAGGCCGGGATCTTCAACCAGCGGCCGGGGGGCATGTCGGCCTATGCGGAGGACGCCTATGGGAAGGACGGCTTTTTCCTGGTGTTCTTTCTGTATTTTCTGTCGCTTGCCATCGGCAATGTCGCGATCGGCATCTCTGCGGTGGGCTACCTCGCGGGCTTCTTTCCCGTCTTGACCTCGACGCCGATCATGACATGTCTGGCGCTGATCGTACTTCTCTGGCTGACGACTGCGGCAAATTTCGGAGGGCCTCGCATCACCGGGCGTATTGGTTCAATCACGGTTTGGGGTGTGATCATTCCAGTGGGGTTGCTCTCGATCATCGGGTGGCTGTGGTTCAGTTCAAGCACCTTCGCCGCCGCCTGGAATCCGAAGGGACTGTCGCTCGGCCAAGGAATGGGATCGAGCATATCGCTGACGCTCTGGGCCTTCCTCGGGATGGAGTCGGCTGCGCAGAATTCGGATGCCGTTGAGAACCCGAAGCGCGACGTGCCGCTTGCCTGCATGTTCGGCACACTTGGCGCCGCCGTCATCTACATCCTGTCGACGACGGTCATTCAGGGCATCGTGCCGAACGCAGAACTTGCGGCCTCGACCGGGCCGTTCGCGCTGGCCTATGCCACCATGTTCAACCCGACGATCGGCTCGATCATCATGGCGCTCGCAGTCCTTGCCTGTCTCGGTTCGCTCCTGGGCTGGCAGTTCACGATCGCGCAGACCGCGCGCACCGCCGCGGAGGGGCGAATGTTCCCCGCCGTATTCTCACGTGTGAACGAGATGGGCGCACCGGTAAAGGGGATGATCATTCTCGGCGTCGTGCAGACATGTCTTGCCCTGATGACCATTTCTCCGACGCTCAGCGAACAGTTTTCCGCTCTGGTCAATCTCGCGGTGGTAACCAACGTGCTGCCCTATATCATCGCACTCTCGGCCCTGTTCGTCATCATGAAGGCGGCGRGCGTGCCGCAGGCGAAGTACAGGCTGAACGCCGCCGTCTGCATCATCGGTATGCTCTACAGCGTGTTCGCTATCTACGCTTCCGGCAAGGATGCGGTGATGGGTGGAATGCTGGTAACAGGTATCAGCTTCATAATTTATGGCCTGATCGCACCGCGCTTCGCCGTGAACCGTGCGCCGGCCGAGTAGCAAAGGAGGAAAACCATGCCAATCAGCAAAGGTCGGTGGATCGCAACAGGCGCCTCCATATTCGTCATCGTAGTCTCAGCAGTGGGTTTTGCGCCCGCTCATGCACAGACACTGGACCGCGTCCGCGCAAGCAGTTCGTTGAAATTCGGCTATGAGGCCGATGCGAGGCCCTTCTCGTTCAAGACGGACAACGGTGCGCCCGACGGTTATGCGGTTGCTCTTTGCAACAAGGTTGCCGACAGCGTGAAAGCCGAACTGAAGCTGTCGCAGCTCGCTGTGGAATGGGTGCCTCTCACCGGCGAGGCGCGGGCGCGTGCGATACAGGATGGCGTGGTGGATCTCGTTTGCGGGGCGGAGCCCGTCACACTCAGCCGCAGACAGCAGGTTTCGTTCTCGATCCCCATTTTTCCGAGCGGCACCGGGGCTGTCGTCAGTACGAGCGCACCCCTGGCTTTGCGCGAGGTGCTGGAATATGGCGAACYGTCGAGCCGGCCTGTCTGGCGAGGCTCGCCGGCGCGCACGATACTTGAGAACAAGACATTCTCATCGATCACCGGGACGACGAGCGAGCACTGGCTGTCGGACAAAATCAAGACCTTTCAGCTCGCCGCGACGACGGCATCGGTTGACAGCTTCCAGCAAGGGATCGAGCGGGTCCTTGACGGTCGTTCAGCTGTCCTTTTCGGGGACATGCCGCTCCTGATGGACGTTGCGGCGCGCAGCGACAATTCCGGCAATCTTGTCGTCCTGAAGCGGCATTTCACCTACGAGCCACTCGGTCTTGAACTGGCGCGCGCAGACGAGGACTTCCGGCTCATCGTCGACCGCGCGCTTAGCCAGGCCTATGCGGCGCAGAATTTCCGCACATTCTTTACGACGTGGTTCGGTCCCCCGGATGAAGCGACTGTCACTTTCTTCCAGCAGACGGCCTTGCCTGAATAGCATCACCCGAACAGGAGCGTCCGTTGAGCCTCCTTTTGAAAGAGATACGCGACAGCCCTATGCTGTGGTTGCTGATCGCCGTGCCGGTGGTGTTCGTTGCTGCGATATTCATCCCCGAGGCCCACACGACACTCTTTGTTCTGTCGGTGCTTGCTATCGTGCCGCTGGCCGGGTTGCTCAGTCACGCTACGGAATCAGTTGCCGCCAAGACGGGTGACGCCGCAGGCGGGCTGCTCAATGCCACCCTGGGAAATCTCACCGAGTTGGTCATCGCGCTGGCAGCCCTGCGCGCCGGCGAGTACACGCTGGTGAAATCGTCCATTGCCGGCGCGATCGTCACCAACACGCTGTTCATGCTGGGCGCTTCGTTTTTGCTTGGCGGGCTTAAGTACCACTTCCAGGAGTTCAACCGAGCCAGCGCGCGTCTTCAAGCCGGCCTGCTCTTTCTCGCCACAGTCGGGTTGCTGATGCCTTCGGCTGTTGCTGAAATGGGCTCCACCTCCGCAGCCGCCGTCACCCAACAGCTCAGTCTTGGCCTAGCCCTCCTGCTCATCGTCGGATACGGACTTGGGCTGCTGTTCAGCCTCAGGACGCATCGCGAGATTTTCGCCGCCGCAGAACACGCACAGACAGACGAAATGCCGTGGCCGATCGGCCTGGCCCTGGTCACGCTCGCCGGGGTCACCGTCCTCGTGGCGCTGGTAAGCGAGATCTTCGTCGAATCCGTGCAAAAGGCAGCGGAGGCTTTCGGAATGACGCCTGCCTTTGTCGGTTTCATTGTCGTCGCACTGGTTGGCGGCGCTGCCGAAATGGCCTCGGCGTTTTCCGGCGCCCGCAAGAACCGGCTTGACCTCAGCGTGGGCATCGCGCTGGGAAGCGCTTCGCAGATCGCTTTGTTCGTAGCGCCCGTCCTGGTCTTGCTCAGTTACGTGATCGGCCCGTCACCGATGGACCTGCAGTTCCCGCCAGGCGTCGTGGTGATGGTGCTGCTTGCGACCATTACGGCGATGTTCGTAACCAATAGCGGACGGTCTGCATGGTTCGTCGGCGTGTTGGTGCTGATGGTTTATTTGATCTTCGCCATAACGCTTTATGTCTTGCCGCCACGAATGCCGTGAAGCGGCAATCGTCCGGAGGCAAATAGACTGTGGTTGGATGTGAGCGCGACTGATGCGGTCTGGTGGATCTCGGGCTTGAGTTCTCCACGCTTCATTGCTCTCTCCTGACGCTGACCGCAGAAAGGTCGAAGTCATGCCGTCAAAAGTAGGCAATGAGCCGAGCAATAGGCAAATAAGACGTCTGTTCTTCATCGCGCTTGCTAAGCAGCTGCGGGTAATTTGGCCGATCCTATCCGGCATTGTGTCGATAATGATCATCTCCGGCCTTGCGATATGGCGCATAGAGGATTGGCGAATCGACGAAGCTCTCTACTTCACCTTCGTTACAGGGCTTACTATCGGCTATGGCGATTTTACGCCCAAGCACGTGTCGGCGCGGGTGTTGGCAGTGGTGATCGGCTTTGCGGGAATTATACTGACCGGCGTCGTTGCCGCGGTCACTGTGAAGGCCTTGAACGCGACTGATCGCGGCAGCGCGGAGTAGGACATGTCAACGAGACGTCTTCCCCGTCCGGCGGCGTGCTATCGATATGCTAGGTCACATAAAGCTACGTTTTCGCGCTGGCATGTCCACGTTCGCCGCAAACGGCTTCCCAACAGCCATTGCATCCCAGCCGAACTCTCATTCCGAAAACACATCAATGCAGATCTCCTATGGTACGATCTGATACTCGAGCGATTTCGTATGATTTGCGGGGGTGCTTAACGCGGAGCTAATCAATGGGCAGAGAGCGTGGACGGAGGAAATTGATGCTTAGACTCCCCGATTTCCGTCGTGTTTTGGCCGACCAGGCCAGTGAGACACTGGACGAGATCTTTGAAGCTTACGATCTTGCCGCCGATGCGCTGGACCGGTTTCGAAGACAGAGTCCTAGGGAGGAAGTGCTGATCAAGGAGTACGAGCAACTCTGCCGCGAGATAGAGCAAGAAGTCATCATGTATTGCACCGATCGGTGAGGAGGGAATGCACACTTAAAAACCGGAAGGTAGTCCGTCGGCGGATGGAGATTTTTCGACTTGTGACAAGTCCTGACACGAGTTCGGCGTGTTTTCATGCCTCCCGGCTTGCCGGTCACGCTTTGTTTCAAGCATTTTTCGATCCGCCTGGTGCCTCTGACGGCCAGGCCCAGGCTCTCAGCAATTCATAAAAGACACTGAGGACGATCGGTCCCAAAAACAGCCCCAGCAGACCGTATGACAGGGTGCCCCCTATCACGCCGATCAGTATGACCGGCATCGGGGTCGAGAGACCTCTCGCCATCAGGATCGGCTTCAGGACGTTGTCGACGACCATGATCGGGACAGCGACGATTGTGAAGATGAGCGCGGTCGAAGTCGGCCAGGAGAACCACGCCCAAATGATGGCAGGCACGAGTACCAGTGCAGGCCCGAGTTGCATTACGCAAAGGACAAACACCAGTAACGTCAAGGCCCCGCGGGCCGGAATGCCAAAGAGGGCAAAGCACAATCCGCATAAGAGCGCCTGGAGGAAGGCGACGCCTATGACGCCCCTCGAGACGTTTCGCACGGTCATTCCGGCCAGGCGCGCAAAGCCGACGCCCTTGTCGCCAGCGATCCTGCTTGCCAGGACCTGTATTGCCACAGCCAGCCGCGGCGACATGGTGAGTAGGATGCCGGAGAAAATGATCGAGGCGACGAAGCTCAAGACACCGCCACTGAGCGAGGCCAATTTTGCGACGATGACACCCATGACTTCGAGTATTGGCGCTTGGAGCTTGACGATGGTTGATGCCAGGTCGGTAGCGAGCTGGTTCCATGCGTTATAAATTCGCTCCCCGACGACCGGCCATTCGCGAATGGTCGCCGGCGCGGCGGGCAGTGTGAAGTTCTCGGCCCGCAATTTGGCGACAAGCGGCTGTACTGCATCGGTAACGTTGACCGCAATGAGCGCCAGGGGCACGATGATCAGGACGAGACAGGCTACGACAATGACAATCGCGGCAATGACGGGCCTGTTTCCGATCAGTCTCGAAAGCGCCTCGAACATCGGAAAGAGCGCCACCGCAAGGATGGCCGACCAGGCGACGATCAGCGCGAAGGGTGCGATGAGAAGCAGGGTCCAATAGGCAAAGAGCCCGATAATACCCAATCTGACGAGGTCGCTTACCTTTGCCTCTATCGAAATCTGCCCCGTGTCGGCTCTCTGCGCCGTCGTATCTCCGGTTGTTTGTTCCATCGTCGCATCCCGTCCCGCGCCGTTCCGGCCGAGGTGATCTATGACGTCGTGTCGGGCACGACGTGCCGAATACTGCTATCCTCGACAAAATCCGACGGGCGTTTCTGGCGTTTGCCGAGATCAGGTGCCGCAAACTTCACACGCTCATAGGGAATGGATTGCAGGATGTGCGAGATGCAGTTGACCCGCGCATGCTTCTTGTCATCCGATGGCACGATCCACCACGGCGCATGGTTGCTGTCGGTCATTCGCAGCATTTCGTCATAGGCGCGTGTGTAGTCCCACCAGCGTTGATAGGATTCGACATCCATGGGGCTGAGCTTCCATTGTCTCAATGGGTCGTCGATCCGGCGCTTGAAACGGCGATCCTGTTCATCTTCGCTGACCGTCAGGAAGTATTTCAACAAAATGATGCCGCTTTCGACGATTGCCGCTTCGAAGCGAGGCGCCAGTTCAAGAAATCGCTGTGCCTTCTTCTCGCTGCAGAAGCCCATGACGCGATCGACGCCTGCACGGTTGTACCAGCTGCGATCGAAGATCACGATTTCCCCAGCCGCCGGCAGATAGCCGATATAGCGCTGCATATAGATCTGGGACTTCTCGCGATCGGTCGGAGCGGGCAGGGCGATCACGCGAAAGACGCGCGGGCTTACCTTTTCCATGATACGCTTGATCATGCCACCTTTCCCGGCGGCATCGCGCCCCTCGAAGACGATGACCACTCGTGCGCCGGATTTTTTTATCCAAGCCTGCAGATGGGCCAGTTCCACCTGCAGGCGGCTGATTTCCTTGTCATAATCCCATGACTTCTTCTTCTTCTTTTTGTCTTTGCCATTGCGGCCTGCCTCTGCATCGACCTGTTGGGGTTCATATTTCTCGTCCATGGTTCTCCTCCTTCGCGTCTAAAGCTCAGTGCTTGCCGAACCGGCATCGCCCGCTTGGCTATTCTTGCTCGTGAGCGCCGTCAGGGCTTCTTCCCTGCCATTGAAAAGGTTGTGAGCGCCGATCGCCTTGATCACTCCAGCGCGGTCGAGAATGTCGCGGCTTTCTTCGCTGAGGTCGGCGATTGCGAAGATGATATCTCGCTTCGCAAGGATCTCGGCCACAGCGGCGAGCGCGGTCGCGCCAGTGCTATCAATATGTGTGATAGCGCTGGCATCCAGCACAAAGCACCTTGTTCCGGCCGTGAGCTCCTTCGCAATCGTCGTCAGCCGCATACGCAGGTAATCGGCGTTGTAGAACAGGATGTTGCCCTGGATCGCGAAGACTGCCGCACCCTCGACGGGGCGTGCTTCCGGAAAGCGGGCCAGGTCGAAGAAACCGTGCCGTCCCTGGATGCGGCCAAGAAGGCCGTCGCGCGGGAACATCGTCTTGCGCACCAGATAGACAAGGGTTGCGGCAACGGCGACGATTACGCCGTTGAGAACGCCGAAGCTGATTGCGCCCCACATTGCGATCAGCGCAAAGACGAATTCCATGCGACTGATGCGCCAGATCTTTTTGAGCTCATGAACATCGATAAGGCTGATGGCTGCCGTTGCAAGGATTGCCGCGAGCGCAGGGATTGGAAGTATCCGCAAGGCACTATGAAGGAAAACAAGTGCCGCAATCAGCGTGGCGGCCGAAACCAAACCTGAAGCTTGAGAGACGCCGCCGGTCGACAGGTTTATGGCGGTTCTCGAATCCGATACGCTGATCGGAAACGAACCGAAGAGGCCGGGCGCGATATTGGCGGCGCCAAGGCCGATCAGTTCCTGATTTGCATCGACCTCTTCGCCGGTCCGCGATGCGAAGCTGCGCGCGGCTACGATGCCGGCGCCGAAGCTCACAAGAAAGATCGCAGCGGAGCCGAGCACGATCTTGTCGAGCGGCATCTGATGGAGTGCTGGCAAGGAGAGCATCGGCAGCCCGCTCGGAATGTCGCCGACGACGGCGATGCCTCGTCCCTGAAAATCAAAGATTGCGGAAAGAACGACCGACAGGACGACGACCAGAACGGGGCCGGGGACCTTGACCGGGAAGGCCCGGACTGCCCATAGCAATGCGAACATGAGCAGGCCGAAAAGGAGCGACGGCCAATGGATCGAAGCGCTCTTGCGGAGAATCTCGAGGAGCGGCGGGATCAATCCCTCCGACTCGATCTTCACTCCGGTAAAACGACCGATCTGGCCGACCAGGATCGAGAGGGACACGCCTGCGAAGAAACCGACAAGGATGGGGCGGGAGAGAAAACTTGCCAGGACGCCGAGCTTCAGCAGCTTTGCAGCGATGCAAAAGAAACCGACCCCGAGGGCAAGGGTCGAGGCGATGGCGACCCGATCGATGCCGGCGGCGGCGGGCTCTGCCGCAATGATCGCCGCCATCGCAGCCGCAAGTACCGTCATTGTGGCGGCGTCGGGGCCGATGACCAACAGCCGGGAAGGACCGAAGATCGCGTAGGCAATCGGACCAACGATGCTGGCGTAGATGCCGGTTTCAGGCGGCAGACCGGCGATCGCCGGATAGGCGATGGCGCTCGGCAAGCCCACGGCCGCAATCGAAAGTCCAGCCGGAATGTCACTGCGGAGCCAGTCTCGATTGAAACCGGCCAGGCCACGCAGGATCGGAAGATTGGCTATCACCGCGGCCTCCTGACATGTTTCTCTGCACCTTGCCGGCATCACGTTTGCATCGCTGATGCCGAAAGGATCGGCGTCTCATTTCAATGTTCCAGGAACACGAAGTTCATCCAGCTGCTCATGCGCAGAAGCACTTTTCGCAGAACTGCCACGTGGTGCCAGTGGTGGGTATAGACCGCGACCTCCGCGACGACGCCGCCCGGMATGATCTGAATTCACACCGTTCCGTCGCTGTCGACCATGAAATTCTAGACCCGCTTTGGCCCAAAGACCCGTAGCATCACGTAAGCTACACGGGCGGCTTGGTAGTCGGCCCGTGCGACAAGAACGTCTCTGCGGAAACTAAAGAGGTGGGGTCCGTGAGATGATGCCATTCGAGTTTCCGTGTGCGGAATTTCCCGAGTTTTTCGGAAGCCGGCTAACGTAAGATCGCGTATTTTACGTCTCTCGACGATCCGCCTGTTATATAGTCCCTTGCATCTGCTTAGCGTAGTTCGACGGCGGAGGCGGGGATGGTGTCGGGAGAAAGTGGTTCGACATACTTGTCCGCCCTCGAGACGGCAGAAACTTCTTTTCCCGAACAGAAGCGGCTGGTGCAGCGGCTTTTCTATGTAGACGAGCCCTTTCACAGCATGTGTGAGGATCTCGCTGCTGCGGCGCAGGCTCTGGCACATATCGAGCGGCTACCGGAGGCGGTTCGAGAGGCGCGGCGGCAGGAATATACAGATCTCGTCGACGCCCTGTTGAAAGAAATGGGGGAGGCGATCGCCCAATCGAAAATTGTGGTGCTCAGGCGGTCGCCGCCGACCGGCCCGAAATCTCCGTAAGCGCTTCTGTCATTCAATGATCCTAGGGAGGTACGTGCGTTATGAAAGCAATATCTCGCAAACTGCTTGGTGGATTGTCGGCTCTCGCAATCATTGCGTTCCAGCCGGCCCTCCCGGCGCGAGCCCAGACCCCTGCGCCGGCAACGGCACCCGCACAGACGAGTGYCGACCAACCCGAAACCGCGCTTCTGTCGGATGATGAGCTAGAAGTACTGGTGGCACGGATCGCGCTCTATCCGGACGAGTTGGTCGCGGCAATTTCAGCTGCCTCGCTCTTTCCTCTCCAGATTATCGAGGCGCAGCGGTTCCTGGAGGCGAAGAAGAAAAATTCCGATCTCAAGCCCAAGAGTGATTGGGACGGCAGTGTCGTCTCGCTTCTCAACTATCCAGACATCGTCAAGATGATGAGCGAGGATCTCGACTGGACCCAATCGCTCGCCGATGCGCTCGCCAACCAGCAGAAGGATGTCCTGATTGCCATCCAGCAGCTTCGCGACGAAGCGGTGGCAAAGAACATCATCAAGACGGATGACAAGGTGACGGTTGTTACCGAAAACGACAACATCATCATCCGGCCAACCGATCCGGAAAAGATCTATATCCCGCAATATCCGCCGGAAATGCTCTATGAGCCGGACTATGCGTCAGCGCCGGTCTCTTATTACCCCGATTATTACGACAACTATTATTATCCCGGGGCGACGTTCTTTGCCGGCGCGGTGACCGGCCTTGCCTGGGCAGCCGTCGTCAACTGGGATGACTGGGGTGTATGGGGTGGCCGCTGGGATGGCGATATCGATATCGACTGCAACAATTGCCTGAACGACCGTAACTTCAACGGAAAGCTGAAATGGAACGACGTCGATTGGAGCAATGTCGATCGCAGCAAGCTGAGTATCGGCAAGGACCAGATTTCGAAGCTGGACCGATCGGCGATCAAGTCCGGGCTGCAGGCCGACAATCGCAACCAGTTGCGCAACAGGGCTAACGATATCCAGGCGAGCCAGAGACCCGCGAATCGCGCCAATTCGGCGCGAGCGGAAGATATTCGCAAAAGCACGGCGCAGGGACTGAAGGAGCGGCCGCAGGGAAATAGGCCTACGGCCGCCAATCGCCCGGCTGCATCCCGGCCCGAGGCGCGTCCTCAGAAGGCAGCCAATCGTCCGTCAAAGCCTGCGCAGAAATCCGTCAAGAAGCCCAACAAGCCGCAGATGGCCGCCAGACCTGACAATCGCGGACGGCAACCAAGCGCGCTTGGCAACGTCCAGTCCGGTCGTCGCGAGGCTGTCTCCTCAAAGCGGGGAGCGCAGAGCATGGGCGCCCATCGCCAGTCAGCGCGTCCCCCCCAGCAGCGGTCGCGCCCAATGCCGAGTCGCGGCGGTGGCGGCCGTGGCGGCGGTGGCGGACGCGGCGGTGGCGGCGGACGGCGGTAAAACCTCTTTCTAGCTCAAGGAGTTACATCATGAGACGTCAATCGATCGCAATTCCGTTTATGCTTGCGACGGTGCTTTGCGCAATGCCGGCGGCACCGGCGCTCTCCCAAGTGCAGACAGATCTCGCCGAATACAAGGCGGCAACGCCGTCGCCGAAATTCGACAATCCATCGCTTGCTCTAGACAAACTGAAATCTGCCCTGAGTTCCGACAGTATCGACGATCTTGCCGCTCTGCTCGGCTTGAAGCCAGACAAGCTGCGCTCGAGCAATGAGGCGATGATCGCCTACGGATTGATCCGCGAGGGCGCCGAGCGTCAAGTGGTCCTGCGGGATTCTGCAGGCATGAAGATCGTTGCGATCGGCGATCGGCTCTGGCCGCTGCCGTTTCCGCTGACCGAAGGCAAGGACGGCAAATGGTCCTTTGACACCCAGCGCGGTTTCGAAGAGATCATCAACCGCCGCATCGGAGAAAATGAACTCGCCACCCTTGATACGATGCACGAATATGTCGCGGCGCAGTATCAATACGCATCCGAGGATCGTGACGGCGATGGCATTTATGAGTTCGCGAAGAAATTGATCAGCAGTCCGGGCAAACTTGATGGCCTATACTGGGATCCGAACGTCTATCCCGAGGAAAGCCCGGCAAGCGCGCTGGTCGAGACGGCGGCCTTCGGCGCCGCCAAACGCGGGGAAGGTTACTTTGGCTATCGCTATCGCATCCTGACTGCACAGGGAGACCAAGTCCTTGAGGGCAAGAAAAGCTATATCGTCAACGGCTACATGACGGGCGGCTTTGCCCTTATCGCTTGGCCGGTCAAATACCGGGTGACCGGCGTGCAGACATTTGTCGTCAACGGGAGGAGTGCCATCTACCAGCGCGATCTCGGCCCGCAAACCGAAGCGCGGGCCGCGGCGATAAAAGATTTCAATCCGGATGCCGATTGGACCATCGTAGGCGAGTAGGATCCCAGCCGGTGGCTCCCTGCGCTATGGCCGACACACGCGAGGCAGCGGCCATGGCGCGGTTGGAGTACCGGTTGTTGCCCGTTACCTCGCGTCCAAGCCATTGCGGCAGCGTGAAGCGCTCATCCTCGCTCGCCATTTCGATCTCGGCGAGCGTCAATCCTTCGTACGGTTCCGCAAAGACGTCCACCTGCCAATGTCTATCGTCATGAAGAACGCGGTAGCGGGTTTTCTCGAGAATGTGACCGGCGGCGAGCAGAAGATCACGTGCCTCGCCGACGGGAATTTCGTACTCATATTCCTCTTTAGCGAGGCGTGACATGGGGAACTTAATTGTGAGGTATCCACAATGTCCGTCAATCAGGCGAACGCGCACGCAGCTCTGATTGCGGTGGGACAGATAAGCCTGCTGTAGGACCTGCCCATTGTCGGCGCAATGACGCCAACTGTCGTCGCGGACCAGAAACTTGCGCTCGATTTCAGTCGCTTTCAATTGTGGTTCCTTCGCTTGGAATCGCTCCGTCGGTCAGTCACTCGACAGGCGGTTCCCAGGTCAGGAAGAAGCCCACGTCGCCCGGCATGCCGTCGGGGAAGTTGATGATCATCGCCTTGAGCCCGTAGCCCTGTGGCTTGGCAACCTCCTCGAACAGTTCCAGAAGCTCCTTTGCCCTTCCCTGCAGCGTCTTCTGCCATCCGGGAAGATTATTATTGATAGCTCGACCGCTATCGGTGCAGAAAGTCGAGGGGAAGCTGTAGATCAGGGCCTCGTACTTGCCGTCCGCAGCTGCCTTCATCACGAGCCGCTTGATAACGGCGCGTTCCGCTTCACCGATTTGCTTGCGAAAAAAATCCTCCACGAATTCGGCATGTTTCTTTGCCTCCCGCGATTTGATCTTTTCGTTGCGCTCCATTTCGAGAAGCTGAAGCTCCAGAGCACGCTTGCGCAGATCCTCTGCGCTTGTCATCGGATTGGATGTTGGCGTCTCAGGTGATGTCATCGTCGCTTCCTCCATAATGCGCGGAAATGATAAGGCGCGCGGGGAGGCTAGGGCAGTAAAATACACGTCCGCTTCGGTAGTATACTGTATCTTACGCTGGCATGAGGCTCTCTGCCCCTCCCTGAACGTCGGTGGCCGAAAGTTAGTTTGTCCCGATCAGCTGGTTCTGTCGAATGGCGTTGCCGTTCTGACAAGTCGGGACTATTGTTTGAAGCATTATACTGCAGGTTGTTTGCAATCGGAAACTGGCGGGGAACCGATGACAAGTGCAGGTGTTGGTGCGACTGGCAGCGGCTTGGCTTCACACGAAGAAGTGCAGCAGCAACTCGAGCGCATTCTTTCCAGTCCGGAATTTCGCCTTCCCGAGCGGGCGAGACGATTCCTGGAATTTGTCGTGACTGAAACGCTTGCCGGTCGTCGCGACTATTTAAAGGCGTTTACCATCGCGCAAGCCGTTTTTGGCAGAGATGCGAATTTCGACGCCCAGCAGGATCCATGCGTGCGCATCGAAGCAGGGCGGCTGCGCAGAGAGCTGGAGCACTATTATCTGACTGCCGGCAGCGCCGACCGGGTCATCATCACGATTCCGAGGGGCGGCTATGCTCCGGTCTTCGACGTGAGGCCGGGCGTTGAAACGTTAGCGATGCCGCAATCCGAATGGCCGATATCTTCGGAGGAGGGCTTACAACGGATTGATGCCCCCGGGGATGTAATCAAGCGAATTACGGCAAATCCCCAATTGTCACGATCCCGAAATTGGCTCCTTGCCGGAGGCGTGTTGTTAAGTCTTCTCTCGGCCGCCGCGCTGCTTCAGCATGACAGGCCGCTTGACGCGGGAACTGAGATAGCATCCGGAGTCGGCAGTCGCCCGATCATTGTCGTCGAGCGCTTCGAAAGCAGTTCCGACGGGAGACTTGCGTTGGACATTTCGCAGGGCATCACCGACGACATTATTGAAAAGCTAGTTCCCTTTAACGACATTGTCGTCGTTACCGACTTGCCGCGGTCCAGAGAGGGGCAGATTTCGCCAGAGCCGCTTTATGCCCTTCAGGGAGGCGTGCGATTGGAAAGCAGCATGCTGCGTTCAACCGCGCGGCTTGTACGGCGGACGGATGGGGCCGTTATCTGGGCGAGCAATTACGATGCCGACATGAAAGTGCAGGGCATCCTGAAAACGCAGGCAAGTCTTGCCGAACAAATTGCAACGGCAGTCGCGCGTCCATTTGGCGTCATGTTCCAGACCGATACCGCCAATATCGCTAATGGCGCGGACGCCTTTTCATGTGTCTTGTCCTATTACAGCTACCGCAGYGAAATGACTGCCCGTGCACACGAAATGGCAAAAACCTGTCTGCAACTGTCAGTTGAGGAAAAATCGGCCGATTCCAATGCCACGGCCTTGTTGTCCCTGACCTATCTTGATGAGTTTCGCTTTCCGTATCAGTTGAACACAAGGCCGACCGTCGCCACGCTTGGCGTCGCAAAGAAATTTGCAGAGCGCGCCGTGCAACTCGACCCAAAGAATGCGCGCGCACTTCAGGCCCTCATGCTTGCCAATTTTTTCGGTGGAGATTTGGCCGGGGCCATGCGCGCCGGCGAGGCGGCCTATGCCAGCAATCCGAACGACACTGAAGTGGCCGGTGAATACGGCTTGCGCTTGTCGATGTCGGGCCAATGGGGCAGGGGATGCGAGCTGATTTCTGCGGTCGTCAGCAAAAATGCTGGCCCCCGCGGATATTACGAGGTGGGAATGGCGCTTTGCGCCTTCATGCGAGGGGATACACAGGCTGCGGAATTATGGTCCCGCATGTCGGACCTCAATTACAATCCGATGCATCGTCTCGTGCTGGTCGCTATCCTCGGCTCCATGGGAAAGAAGGCCGAGGCAAAGGAGCAACTCGACTGGATCGAGCTCCACTCACCGGCGTTGATCCCGAATATTAAACAGGAGGTCGCCAGTCGGCTGGTGCGGATCGAAGACCAAGAGCGGTTTTTTGTAGGACTGCAGGCAGCCGGCTTGCCGCTGCAAAACGACGAGAAGCCTGGGAACTGAGTGCAACGACTGCAACGTCTGTTTTATTCTCACTTTGGTGAATATCAGGCTCGTCGCGTGCAGCCTGCAGGTCGTCGTGACGGGCCGCTATGACAATGAGCTGATCAAAATCAGATCGCTATTGCCTTCACGACGAAAGGTTGATCGGCCCATCTATCCTGGGCATCGGAGCCGAACAGGATGAACTTCAAGATCCTGCCGCGCTTCTTGAACTCGACCGAGTTCTCGTTGCTTGCAAAGCGGCATCGGGATGGTTTCATGAGAAATCGACAGGCGAAAGTTTCGCATCGCTCGCTCTGAGCTTTGCGATCAGACCTCAAGAAACCTTCATGAAAGCTCGGGGTTGAAATGGCCGCACCCGGCTCCAAATCCGTCGGCGGTAGTCGAAACGCAAGGGCAGGGGCGCATGGGCAACGCGCATATCGATCGGATCGGCCGGGTCAAATCAGCCTTGGGTTTCGTTCTCGTGCTTTTCGGCCTCTTCTCCTGCCGCCAGGCATTTGCGCCGCCTGCCGATATCGGCGGCCTGACGGTGACGTCGCCTGATGCCGCTTCGGGCTGGAGGAAGGCTGGCAAGGGCAATCTCTTTATGCTGCAGAAAGATTTTCCGGAAACGGAGGACGATAAGCGCGGAAATGAGAGACAGCGCCCAAGCTATTGATAAAGTGGATTTATACGGCGACGCCATTGACCTCCCGGTCGGCTGGAAAGCCACCGTTGGTATCAGTTACTTCGAGCCGTCGGCAATGCGCGAATCACCTGAAATCTGTGTCATGTCGTCAGCCGTCTCGATCGGCTGAAACGGGCGGTTTGGTTAAGCATTTGTAAATTGGTAACGAATCGGGGCATATAGTAACTGCGCAACTGAAGCGCTTTCGTTAAAAATTGCGCAGTTACCTGGGAAAAAGATCATGCAGCCGAGTCTTGCTGTTCAGGACGATCAAGAGCACCTCCCATCGCTTCTGGCAACAGATGCGAAGGAGTTATCCTATCAACTTCAGCAGCATCAGGCAAAAATCTTCCCCCCGCTGTCRCAAAAGACGATCAGAACATTTTCGCCGGCGGAAGCTGCTGCCTTTATCGGCATCGGAGAAGGTTATCTCCGCCAGGTGGCCGCCGACGGCCATGGGCCCGATCCGCTCGCAAACGGACGGCGGCTTTACAGTGCAACGGATATGGATCGCATTCGCCGGGTCCTCGACGAGCGAAACGGAACGCCGAAATATGTGCCGGCTCGCAGGCCGGGCGAGAAGCTCCAGATCATCTCCGTCATGAATTTCAAGGGCGGCTCGGGCAAGACCACCACTGCGGCCCATCTGGCGCAGTTCATGGCGCTGCGAGGCTACCGCGTGCTCGCCGTCGACCTCGATCCGCAGGCCTCCTTGTCCGCCTTGTTCGGTCATCAGCCGGAGTTCGACGTCGGAGAGGGCGAAACGATCTACGGTGCGATCCGATATGAGGAGCCGCGCCCCATCGCCGACATCGTGCGCGCCACCTACACGCCAAATCTCCATCTCATTCCGGGCAATCTCGAGCTGATGGAATTCGAGCACGAGACGCCGAAGGCGATGGCGTCGGGGACGGCGGAGACGATGTTCTTTGCCCGCATCGGCGAAGTCCTGACGGAGATCGAAAGCCTTTATGACGTCGTGGTTATCGACTGCCCGCCACAGCTGGGTTTCCTCACGATGTCGGCGCTCTGCGCTGCAACCTCGGTCTTGATCACGGTCCACCCGCAGATGCTGGATGTCATGTCGATGTCGCAGTTTCTGACGATGACGAGTGAGCTGATGTCGGTCGTCGAAAAGGCTGGCGGACGTACCAGCTATGACTGGATGCGCTATCTCGTGACCCGGTTCGAGCCGAACGACGGACCGCAAAGCCAGATGACCGGCTTCATGCGGGCGATCTTCGGCAATCGAATGCTGCACAATGCCATGGTGAAATCGACGGCGGTCGCCGATGCCGGCGTCACCAAGCAGACTCTCTACGAGGTCGAGCGGTCGCAGTTCACACGCGGAACCTACGATCGGGCGCTGGAATCCCTCAACCTCGTTAATGGCGAGATCGAGGCGCATATTCGCTCGACCTGGGGAAGGAAATAGATAGATGGCGCGCAAGAACCTCATCGAAATTTCCGCTCCGAACCCGGAAAGGATGGACGCGGTCGCACCACGCGACAATCGTCCGATCGCCGGATTCGTGCCGCAGGAGCGCAGTGCTGCGCCTGTCGGCGGCATTACGAAAACGCTCGGCAACATTACCGAGAAAATGGAGCGTGCGAGTGAACTGGAACGGCAGCTTGCCACCGGCCAGACCATCGTCGAACTCGATCCCGGCCTGATCGACGCTTCCTTCGTCAGCGACCGATTGGCGATCGATGCGGCCGAACTCGCACAGCTCGTCGAGCAAATCCGTGAGCACGGGCAGCAGGTTCCGATCCTAGTCCGCCCACATCCCGAAACCAGGGGACGCTACCAAGTCGCCTATGGCCATCGTCGCCTGGCTGCCGCCCGAGAAATCGGCATCAGGGTGCGCGCGGTCGTCCGCGATCTCACCGACGGTCAACTGGTCGTCAGCCAGGGACAGGAAAACAGCGCTCGAACCAATCTCTCCTACATCGAGCGCGCGCTCTTTGCATCGCGGCTCGAGGAACGCAGCTTTGGCCGCGATGTCATTATGGCGGCTCTCGGCGTGGACAAGGCGGCGCTGTCGAGAATGCTGATCGTCATACGACAGGTCCCCCTGAGGCTCGTCAACGCCATCGGTGCGGCACCTGATATCGGCCGCCGGCGATGGTTGGAATTGGGCGAGCGGCTTGAGAAAGCCGACGTCGAGAAGATCATCGCGGAGTTGTCCGCGGACGACACGCGCAAAATTTCGAGCGACGAGCGGTTTCAGCGGGCACTCGTTCTGGCAACGAAGAAGACGGCTGCGCCGAAGCCGGCGGTGGCCAAAACCCAGGTTACTGGCGTGCCTGTCATGATCAAGAAGACAGTATCCGGTGCGACCTTCGTCTTCGACGGCAAGATCGCGCCCGGTTTCGATCAATTCGTCCAGGAACGGCTGAAGGGCCTGTTCCAGGAGTTCAACAAGGACAGAGGAGCGTAGAGCGCAAAAGAAAAAGGCCCCCAACGACGCCGTCGTGGAAGCCCTTCTCAGATCTTAAGCACATCGAGAATCGCATTTCCACGAATCACAGTCAAGCGTCTTAGGCACCAAATTGGTGGATGGTTTTCTTTTGCCTGAACGAAGGTGAAGGCAAATGGAGAGTGGATATGTGACGACGCCCTTCGGGCGGCGGCCGATGTCGCTTGGCATGCTGGCAAGTCAGCAATTGGCCGAGACCATCGAGCCGGGAATGAAGCGCAGCAAGTGGAAGCTGTTCAGGGCGATCTGTGAGGCGCGGCCGGCGCTCGGCGTGACCGATCGGGCGTTGACGGTGCTCGATGCGCTTTTGACCTTCTACCCAGACGACGAGATTTCCGAGGAGAAGGGCCTGATTGTCTTCCCGTCGAATGCGCAGCTGTCGCTGCGTGCTCGCGGCATGACGCCGGCCACCCTCAGGCGGCATCTTGCCGTCCTGGTCGACGCCGGCCTGATCCTGCGCAAGGACAGTCCGAACGGAAAGCGCTATGCGCGCCGCGATAGGGCAGGGGCCATCGGCGAGGCCTTTGGCTTCAGCGTCGCGCCGCTTCTGGCGCGTGCGGTCGAGATCGAAAGCCTGGCCGCCCAGGCGGTTGCCGACCGGGAACTGTTGCGGGTGACCAGGGAACGCCTGACGGTGGGCCGGCGCGATGTCTCCAAGCTGATCGCGACGGCTATCGAAGAAGGGGTTTCCGGTGATTGGGAAGGCATTTCGGCGATGTTTCGAACGCTCCTTGCCCGGATTCCGCGCGTGGCGACCGCAGAAGAACTGGCACCGTTGCTTGACGAGATGGGGCTGCTGCGTACCGAGATCGTCAACGTGCTGGAAAGACGGATAAAAACGAAAAAAATAGACGCCAATGAGTCTCAAATTGAGCGTCACAAACAGAATTCAAATCCCGACTCCACTTATGAACTTGAACCAAGCTTCGAAACGAAGCAGGGCGAAAAGGCAGCAGCCGATGATGAACCGAACGCCGGGCCGCCGGACGAGCGAAGATTGAAACAGCCGAAGCTGTCCGGCGGGATGGGCAACAGGGCGGGAGGCGCGGTCGATCCAGGGGCCGGGCCAAGCCTGAAATCCTTCCCGCTCGGCCTCGTCCTCCAGGCCTGCCCCAGTATTCTCGACTACGGGCCAGGCGGAACCATCGGTAACTGGCGAGACCTGATGTCGGCCGCCGTCGTTGTCCGCTCGATGCTCGGCGTCAGTCCCTCGGCCTATGAGGAAGCCTGCTCCGGTATGGGGCCGGAAAACGCCGCAACCGTGATCGCCTGTATCCTGGAAAGGGGAGGGCACATTAACTCGCCCGGTGGTTACCTCAGGGATCTGTCCCGAAGGACCGAAAGGGGCGAGTTTGCAATCGGCCCGATGCTGATGGCGCTCGTTCGGGCGAACGGACCGGCAGCAAGGCACGCCAGTTGATCGTAAGGAAGCTACGGCCGCGACAATCGCGTAACGAGGCGGTGTGTAATCACCTCTTTACAGCTAACATGTTAGTCTGCTACGTCTGACGCGGTAATTGGGAGGAAGCATAGTTGACACAGAAATTCGGGCTCTCGGTCGCGCTTGCGACACCGTTCGACAGCAATGGCGATATCGCGATCGAGGCGATGATCGAGCAGGCGCGGCGCAGCCTCTCGGCCGGATGCTCGAGCGTTACGTTGTTCGGGACGACGGGTGAAGGCTCTTCCATCGGAACGCAGGAACGTGAACGTGTCTTCGCTTCCATGCTTGATAGCGGGATAGCAGCAAAGCAAATCATCGTCGGCGTGCTGGTCGACGCGGCAGAGGATGCCGCGATGCTGGCAGGTCACGCGCTTTCCAAAGGAGCCCGAAATATCCTCCTTGCTCCCCCTTCCTATTTCAAGAACGTGAGTGATGACGGCGTCTTCCAGTGGTTTTCGGCTGTATTCGCCATCCTCGGCGACAAGGCGCGAGACATTATCGTCTACAACATTCCCTCGCTCACCATGGTTCCGCTGACCGTATCGTTGATCGCCCGGCTGCGGACCGCCTTTCCCAACATCGTTATCGGCGTCAAGGATTCCTCCGGCGACTGGCCTTTCACGGAAGCACTATTGAAGGCGCATGGCGATCTCGTCATCCTGGTGGGGGACGAACGTCACCTGGCGAGGGGCGTGCGGCTTGGCGGCCAGGGTGCGATCTCCGGCATGGCGAATTTCGTGCCACGCGAGGTCAAGCTGATGGCGGAGGAAGGCATGGACGATTCCCGCATCGAGGATTTCGTGGAGGAACTGCTGAAATTTCMGGTGACTGCGGCCGTCAAAACCATGGTCACTCACGTGACGTCGGATGAAATCTGGCTTGCGGTTCGTCCGCCACTCGTCTCAATATCCGCAGAAGGGCAGGCGCAACTCTTTCGTGCCTTCGATACTCTTTTCCGCTCGAAAGCGGCATAGGGCGGACATGTTTCTGGGAGAGGCGATGGACGGAACCGACGAGCAGCCGACACTGCGGGAAAAGGCGTATGAAAGCTTCACACGCCACCTTCTTGCGCGTGATGTGCGCCCCGGCCAGTTCGTTTCGCAGCGTCRCCTCGTCGAGCTGACGGGGCTGACGCTTGGCGCCATCCGCGAACTTATCCCGAGGCTCGAAGCCGAAGGGCTGATCAAGACAGTGCCCCAGCGGGGTTTGCAGATCGCTCATATCGACCTTAACCTCATTCGCGAGGCGTTTCAGCTGCGCGTCTTCCTGGAGAAGGAAGCTGTTGCGCTTTTCACCCGCTCCGCGTCTGACGAGACGATCGCCAAGCTTTTGAAACAGCATCGGGATATTGCCGATGCCATTCGAAACGGCGATGGMTCGCACGAATTGGAAGTGCACGCGCAAGCTGTCGATTGGGGCATGCACGACGCCTTTATCGATGCTTTAGGAAATACCATCATCTCGAACGCCTACCGGGTGAACTCGATCAAGATGCGCCTGATCAGTCAGGATCGTTTTCGCATCGATGGTCACGTCGGACCTGTCATGGGCGAGCACCTCAAGGTGCTCGAGGCAATCGAACGACGATCGGCGGAGGACGCCGTCAACAGCCTTGTCGCACACATCAATCATGCAAGAGATCGTGCGCTCAGGATATAATCGGAAATAAACAGCCGGGGGTGAGGAGATCGCCGGCAAAAGGAGGAGGAATCACATGTCATCGTTTTTAAATCCGACGAGACGCGGCTTTCTGGCGGGTACGGCCGCTTTTGGGGCCAGCAGCATGCTCGGCGTGCGGCTGGCATCGGCTGCGGTCGATTGGAAGCGCTTTGCCGGCACGACGCTCGAAGTCAACCTGGTCAAGAGCCCTCGCAGCGAAATACTTCTGAAGTACCTGCCTGAATTCGAGGAGCTCACCGGCATCAAGGTCAATGCCGAAGCGACTCCCGAACAACAGCAGCGTCAGAAGACGACCATCGAGCTGAGCTCCGGCAAGCCGAGCTTCGACGTAGTGCACATGAGCTATCATGTCCAGAAGCGGCAGTTCGAAAAGGGCGGCTGGCTTGCCGATATCAGCGGTTTCCTCAAGGACCCCTCTCTGACCGACCCGTCTCTGGTTGAAAGCGACTTCGCCGAAGCCGGCCTGACTTTTGCCAAAGATCCGGACGGCGTTCTGCGTTCGCTTCCATTCTCGGTCGATTACTGGATCATCTATTGGAACAAGGCGCTGTTCGAGAAGAAGGGGCTTGCCTACCCGACGACGTTCGAAGAACTCGCCAGTGCTGCGGAGGCGCTCACCGATCCTTCCACCAACACCTACGGTTTCGTCGCCCGCGGCCTGAAGAACGCCAATACGCCGGTCTGGACGTCGCTGCTGCTCGGTTATGGTTCGAGCCCGCTCGGCCCTGATGGCAAGCTGCGCACAACATCGCAAGAAGCGATCGATGCGGCCAAGCTTTACCAAAGGCTGATGACCAAGACCGCCCCTCCCGGCGTCTCCGGCTTCAACTGGGCCGAGGCGCAGTCGGCCTTCCTGCAGGGCAAGATCGGCATGTGGCTGGACGGCGTCGGTTTTGCGCCGCCGATCGAGAATCCGGAAAAGTCACGCGTCGTCGGCCAGGTCGGTTACGGCATCATGCCGAAAGGTCCGAAGGCACAGGCCGCAGGCACCTTCGGCGACGGGCTTGGCGTCGTCGCGGCAAGCCAGAAAAAAGAGGCCGGGTACCTCTTCTGCCAATGGGCGATTTCGCATGAAATGGGCGCACGTCTGCTGCAGGCCGGCGCCGGCGTTCCTTTCCGCCAGTCTGTCCTCGAGGATGCGAAAGTCCGTGAAGGTGTCAAAATGCCGAGCGCATGGCTTGATGCCGTCGTCGGTTCCGGCAAGATCTCGAAGCTCGCGCTGCCGGTCATCATTCCGGTCACCGAGTTCCGTGACGTTTATGGCGTCGGTCTTACCAACATGATCGGCGGCGCCGATCCTGAAACCGAACTGAAGGCAGCGACGGCACAGTTCGAACCCGTCCTGGCGAAAAGCGAGGGATAATGGCCTCGACAAGTATCGAAACGACCGCAGTGGCCAAGAGGTCGAAAGGAAGGAGCAAACCGGATCGGTTTGCTCCCAACTACTGGCCCTTTGTCATCCCGGCGCTCATCGTCATAGCCGCGGTCATCGTCTTTCCATGGGTGTTTACTGTGTGGATGAGCGTCAACAGCTGGACGCTCGGCCAATCGCAGGTCTTTGCTGGGCTGGACAATTACGCGCGCCTCGCCACCGACATGCGCTTTTGGGAGTCGCTGTGGCATACGGTGCTCTATACGACGCTCTCGGTGGTGGTTCCCCTTTTTCTGGGGACGCTCGCGGCGCTGATCTTCGATGCTCAATTTCCACTGCGCGGTCTTATACGCGGCATATTCGTGATGCCGATGATGGCGACACCGGTCGCCATCGCACTCGTCTGGACGATGATGTTCCATCCGCAGCTCGGCGTCCTTAACTATCTCCTCTCCTTCATCGACATCGGCCCGCAGGAGTGGATCTATAATCAGAGCAGCGTCATCCCGTCGCTGGTGCTGGTCGAGACCTGGCAGTGGACGCCGCTTATCATGCTGATCGTGCTTGGCGGTCTGGCGGCGGTTCCGCGCGAGCCCTATGAAAGTGCTGAAATCGACGGAGCCAATGTCTGGCAGAAATTCCGCTATCTGACGCTGCCGATGATCGCGCCGTTCCTGATGATTGCCGTGATTATCCGCAGCATCGATGCGGTGAAAAGTTTCGACATCATCTATGCCATGACCCAAGGCGGCCCCGGCACGGCGTCGGAGACGATCAACATCTATCTCTACAACACGGCTTTCGCCTACTACGACATCGGCTATGGCTCGGCCATGGCGGTTGTCTTCTTCATCCTCATCGTCCTGCTCTCCTTCGTCCTTATGATGCTCCGGCAGCGCGTAAATTGGTCGGACGGGGAGGCACGCTGATGAAGCGCAAGACACTCGATCGCATCGGACTGCTGTTTGTTGCTTTGGTGATGATCTCGCCTGTCGTCCTGTTCTTCCTCTGGATGATCTCGCTGTCGCTGAAATATGAGATCGACAACGGCGCCTATCCGCCGATCTTCATTCCGGAGCGCTTGGCCTGGTCGAACTATCTGAAGGTCTTCGAAGAGAACAACTTCTTCCTCTATCTCTGGAATTCGGTGCTGGTGACGGGTGCGGCCACGCTTCTGGCGCTGCTGATCGGCGTGCCCGCCGGATATGGCATCGCGCGGCTGAAGGCGGAGAAGTCCGCGATGGTCATCATGATCGCGCGCATGACGCCCGGCCTTTCTTTCCTGATCCCGCTCTTCCTGCTGTTCCAGTGGCTGAATCTGCTCGGCACGCTCATGCCGCAGATCATTATCCATCTCGTGGTCACCGTGCCGATCGTCGTGTGGATCATGATCGGTTATTTCGAGACGACGCCGATGGAGCTGGAAGAGGCTGCAAGCATCGACGGCGCAACACCCTGGCAGGTTTTCCGGCTGGTCGCCTTGCCGATCGCAAGGCCGGGCATCGTGGTCGCCTTCATCCTGTCAGTCATCTTCTCGTGGAACAACTTCGTCTTCGGCATCGTGCTCGCCAGCCGCGAGACACGCACGCTTCCGGTCGCAGTCTACAACATGCTCTCGTTCGAGCAGGTCAGTTGGGGTCCGCTGGCGGCGGCGGCGTTGATTGTCACCTTGCCCGTGCTGATATTGACGGTGTTTGCGCAACGGCAGATCGTGGCGGGCCTGACGGCCGGGGCCGTCAAGTGAGCGGGTGAGACAACGGTTTTGACGACTTCTGCCTTCGATCCGCCGCCCGGTCAGGCGCGCCGCGTTTTGTGTGTCGGCGCGGCGGTTATGGACACGTTGTTTCGCGTGCGCTCGTTACCGACCGGCCAGGGAAAAATTCTGCCTTACGATATGCTGCAGATTGCCGAAGGCATGGCATCGAGCGCCGCCTTTGCGGTCGCCCGGCTGGGCGGCCATGCCAGCCTCTGGGGCGCAGTCGGCGGTGACGCCACCGGCGACCGCATCATCGCCGACCTCAGCGACAGCGGCATAGACACGAGCGGCATGGTGCGTGTGGCAGGCGCCCGCTCGGCCGTCTCGACGATCCTTGTCGATGACCAGGGCGAGCGCTTGATCGTGCCTTTCTACGATGCCGGCCTGCACGAAACGGTCAAGCCGGTCACAATACAGGACGTTTCTGCTTTCGATGCGGTGCTGGTCGACGTCCGGTGGCCGAAGCTTGCTCTGCGGGCGCTGTCGGCGGCCCAAGAGGCGGGCAAGCCGGCCATTCTCGATGGTGACGTTGCAGGCGATGGCGTGATCGAGATGCTGGCACCGGCCGCCAGCCATATCGTGTTCTCGCAGCCGGCCGCCGAACGGCTTGTCGGGACAGCCGAGCTGTTGAAGGTCGTCGGCGTTCTGAAGCGAAAGTTCGAGCATGCCTTCATCAGCGTCACGGCTGGCGAAAATGGCTGCTTCTGGTTCGACGACCGAACCGGCGAAATTGTCCATCTTGCCGCTCCGAAGGTGAGGACCGTCGACACGCTCGCGGCCGGCGATATCTTCCATGGTGCTTTTGCGCTGGCTACTGCGGAAGGCTTGCCGATCGAAGAGACGATGCGGTTGTCATCCATGGCGGCAGCACTCAAATGCCAGGTATTCGGTGGACGTATCGGTGCGCCCACCAGAGCCGAAGTCTGCGATGCCCTGCGGGATTGGAGCGCTGGGCGGTAGTCGTGGCGGGCAGGCAGATCGGAGAAGTGATCTGCCTGTAGTATGCGTTCTCAAAGCCAGTTTAGGATCAGCGCTGCATCAGCTTTTGACCGAGCCGGCGGTCATGCCTGCCAGGAAGTAGCGTTGAGCGACCAGGTAAAGGACCAGGAGGGGAAGCGAACCGAGCACGCTCATCGCCATCATCTCGTTCCACTCGAAGGCGTGCTGGCCCATCAGAAGCTGGATGCCGATCGGAACGGTTCTAAGATCCATCGATTTCGTCAGCGTCAGCGCGAAGAGGAATTCGTTCCAGGCCAGCAGAAACGTGTAGACCGCCGTGGCGACGATCCCCGGGATCGAGACCGGAACGATGACGCGCCAGAGCGCCGTCCAGCTCGAGCCGCCGTCGACAAGGACGGCCTCGTCCAGCTCTTTCGGCAAGGTGTTGAGATAGCCTGTCATCAGCAGGACGGCATAGGGCAGTGTGAAGACCATGTAGGTCAGGATCAGCGCCAGATAGGTATCGAAGATCCTGAAGGCGACCACCATTCCGAAATAGGGGATGAGAAGGGTGATCGGCGGAACGGTCTGGGTGCTGATGATGAAGATGTTCAAGGTGTTCTTGAACCGGAACTGATAGCGGCTGAAGCCGTAGGCGGTCACGATGGCGACGACGAGGGTCAGGCAGGTGACGACGCCGGCAACGAAGTAGCTGTTGATGAAGAACCGCACTTTCACCGGATCGTTGAAGATCGTCAGATAGGCGGCCACCGTAAAATCCTGCGGAAAAAGCCGCGGCGGAAGGGCGAAGATTTCCGTATTCGATTTCAGCGAACTGAAAAACATCCACACGATCGGAAAGGCCGAAAAGACCAGGCCGATCCCCAGGCCGAGATAGGTCAGGATGGTCGGCAATACCGAGCTCTTGAAGGAACGCTTTGCCATGGCGATCACCTGCGCTGCTGGTGTTTGATGTAGAAGTAGGTGACGCTCATCGAGATGATGAGGATGATCATCGCGCTCGCCGAAGCCAACGAGAATTCGTACTGGGAGAAGGCGAGCTTGTAGGTGAAGGTGGAGAGCACTTCCGTCGAATAGATCGGCCCGCCGCCCGTCGTCATCCAAACGAGTGGAAAAACCTGCATCGTCCAGATGAAGTCGAGAAGCGCGATGCTGATGATGATCGGCATCAACTGCGGAATGGTGATGTACCAGAATTTTTCGAGTTCGTTGGCGCCGTCGATACCGGCTGCCTCGTAAAGCTCCTTCGAAATGCCCTGGAGGCCGGCGAGCAGGCTGACCATGTAGAGCGGATAGCCTGCCCAGATATTTGCGAAGGTCAAAGCGTGGATGGCTGTGCGCGTGGACGAAAACCACTCGACCTTGAAGTTGATGATATGGAGCGCCATCAGCACGCTGTTGACGACGCCGTTGGGGTCGAGCAGCAGGCGCCAGATGATGGCGATGATGACGGCCGTGAACAGCCAAGGCAGGATGAAGAGCACACGCAGGATGCTCCGGATGAGCGGATCGACGCGATTGGTGTTCAACAGCAGCGCGAAGGCCAGGCCGATGATGAAGTGGAAGACGACGCTCATGATCGTGAAATAAAGCGTCTGCACCACCGACTGCCAGAAGACCGGATTCTCGAAGATGGTCAGATAATTCTGCACCCCCGCGAAGGCAGCGTCCTTTTTCATGATGGCGCCGTCCATCAATGAATATTTGAAGACCATCACCATCGGGAACAGCATCAGCAGAACAAGCAGCAGGGTCGCCGGCGAAACGTAGAAATACGGCACCAGCTTCCTCAAGGTGCTGTAACGAAGCCATCCTTTTCTTGGCGCTTTGGCGTGCGCAGCGACCAGAGCCGGAGCGGAATGATTCATGAGCTGTGACTTCCATTCTGCCGAGATTTGACGACTGCACCGGCAGCGCCAGGGCGCGCTGCCGGTGATCCGTGAAAGCGACGTGCTTTAGAACTTTGCGAGCCACGCCTTCTGGGTATTGGCAGCCGCGTCCTTGGCTGACTGCCCCCCATCGAACATCTTTTGAACTTCGACGTTCATGTCGCGCATCAGCTCTTCGGCGACCGGRAGGCCGACGAATTCGTTGGCAGGATAACCGCTTTGGAAGATTTTGAAAGCTTCCGCGAAAATCGGGTCCGAGGCCACGAAATCCGGCTTGGCGTGGACGTTGCCGGGGAAGGCGTTGGCAATCGAGACCAGACGGCCGTTGACGTCAGGGCTCATCAGATATTCGACGAGCTTCCAGGCCTCTTCCTTGTGCTGGCTGCCTTCGCTGATGCCGATGCCCCRGGACGCATAGGGCATGCCGCGCTTGCCGGTGTAGCCGTCAGTGGCCGGCAAGGCTGATATGCCGAAATTGAGCTTCGGATTGCGCTCGCGGATGAGGGTCACATGGGCGAGGGAATCCACCATCATGCCGACGCGGCCGTTGACGAATTCCTCGACCTTGTCCTGTTCCTTCTTGGCGAAAATGCCGGGAGAAATAACGCCTTCTTTATTGAGGGAAGCGATATAGTCGAGCGTTCCGACAACAGCGTCATTTTCGAGGTCAGGCTTGCCGTCCTTTAGCATCGAGGCGCCGGAGGCCCAGACCCAGGACATCACGTCGTTCTGGATTCCGCTCGGAGATTGCAGCGAGAGCGGCAGAACCCAGCCATACTGGTTCTTCGCGGCGTCGGTCATCTTCTTTGCGGCGTCTGCAAATTCCGTGCGGGTCGTCGGCAGCTTGTCGACGCCGGATGCCTTGGCGATATCGAGGTTCACGAAGACGGGATAGACGAAGGATGCGAGCGGGAACATCACGCTCTTGCCATCGACCTTGACGATATCGGTGATCTGGCTCTTGTCGTACTTGGCCTTCTCCATCAATTCGTCCATCGAGGCGATTGCGCCCTGCTTGGCGAGCCCGTTTACCCAGGCACCATCCAGCCCCACTACGTCGCTCAGCGTTCCCGAGGCGGCGCCGACGACGATCTGGTCACGCGTCGTGGCATAGGGACCGCTGACCAGCGTCACCTTGATGCCGGGATTTTTGGCTTCGAAATCGTTCATAATGCCGCGCAAGGCGCCGGACGGCATTTCGGGTTCCCACCATTGAATGAATTCGATGGTGGTGTCGGCAAACGCGGATGTGGCGCAGAGCGCCCATACCGCTACGGCAGCCCGCATGGTCACGCCGAATTTTCTGATATTCATCTGTGCCTCCCAAAGATTGTCAGTTAATCGATCCTCCTCAAGATCGTAGGCAAAGTAGGTTCCCTGAAGCCCCCATCTGTCAATGAAGAACTGTGATCGGGAAAGGATGGGAGGCTGGCATTCACGAAGTCGGTTGAGTTAAATCATTGATAGAAAATAATAAAATTGATTGACATCATCGGTATTTTTCTGCAGCATTTGTGTTGCTTGTGACGCATTTTTTCTTTACTTTCGTAAACAAATGAAAGTTTACCCAACAAAATGAAAAGAGTGGCGCCCGGCAGTCTTCACTGTAAATTTTCGAATTTAGGCGCTGAAACAAGCGCCTTTTGCAACCACGCGGCGCAGACTGCGCAAGTCGCAGATGAAGGGAACATTTCGATTTTCGAAAGGAGGGGATGGCCCGCACCAAAATGACGGATCACGCCGGCTTACGTGTTGGTTTTCGACGATTCCGGAAAACGAAGTTCACCCTGTACAAATTGCCGAATGCGTGATTTGGCGCGTCAGTGGACCTGCCGTTGAGTGAGAAATCATTCCTGACCAGTTGTCGTCCCGCCAATAAGGAATTGAATGGCCAAGAAAAGCTATAAATCGATGGATGACTTCGCAACCGCCGCCGGCGTATCGCGTCCGACATTGTCGAAATATTTCGATGATCCCTCGCTGATCAAGGAGGTCACCCGCAAGCGTATCGAGGCGGCTCTCAAGAAGTCGAATTTCGAGCCGAACCTTTTCGCGCGGCATCTCAATCGCAAGCGGACCAGGAATATCGGGATTCTGGTCCCGACCATGTCGGATCCCTTTTATGTGCAGGTGGTGTCGCTGATCGAGCTGGAGTTGCGCGAAAAGGGTTTCTGGCCCGTCCAGATATCTTCGCACACGCGGCCAGAGCTGGAGGCGGAGGCCGTGCGGACCCTGCTCTCGCTGAAGGTTGCAGGTGCGATCGTGGCGCCGCTCGGGGCCGGTTCTCGCCGTTCTGCGCTGGAAAGACTAAGCGACGCAATCCCCGTCGTCTGCTTCGACAACCCTGCCAGCGCTGACCTTCCTTATGTCGGCAACGACAACGCGCAAAGCATGGCAGCCATTGTGCAATATCTCTGCCGATCCGGTGAGCCACCGATATTCCTGGAAATTCCGCATTTGACGGAAAATGCCGGCGAGCGGCAGGCGAGCTACCGCGCGACCATGGCGAGGGAAGGGCATTCCCCGCTCGTCATTGATTGCGACGCACCACCTTCCTGGGAATTCGAGCGTCTCGGATACGAGCAGATGCAGAGAATTCTTGCGAATGGCGGTCTTCCCGGCAAAACGCTGCTATGCGCCAACGACCGCTTCGCTTTCGGCGCGATGGCAGCCGCATTCGCTTCGGGACTGAAAATCGGCCGGAGCGACGCTTGTGACGTACGCATCGCCGGGCACGACGATCACCCGCTGAGCCGATATACCTGTCCGTCGCTGACGACCATGGCCCAGAACGCGCCCGAGATCGCGGCGAAATCCGTGGAGCTTTTGCTGGCGCACATCGAGAGCGAGGATGATGGGACGACCCCTGTGACCAACAGGGTGATCCTCGAGGCGACGCTTGTTATGCGCGACTCGGCTTGAGACTGGGCGGGTTCCCGCTTCAACGGGCAAGCGCAGGGTCCATGGCGCGCCATGCCATTGCAATGGCTTCGAGGGCCTCTTGCCCCTCCGGAATGGCCCGTCTCTTTGATACGAAGCCATGGATCTGTCCGGGCCAGGTCTGGCTTGTGGCCTGCGCTTCCAAGCTCAGCCGCTCGGCATAGGCCGCCCCTTCGTCAAATAGTACGTCGTATCCGGCAAGGATCACGAAGGCTGGCGCCACCCCCGCCAGCGACGCTGCGCTGAGCGGCGAGGCGCGCCAATCCGCCCCGCTCGCGGCTTCCGGCAGATAGTGGTCTCGGAACCATTTCATCGCCGCGGCCGTCAGACCGAAACCCTCCGCATAACGCAAGTAGCTGTCGCTTGCCTGCGACTGGTCGGTCACTGGATAGATCAACACCTGTCCGATGACAGCCGGCACCTGTCCGTCCCGCGCCAGGAGGGCGACGACGGCGGCCAGATTGCCGCCGGCGCTATCGCCGGCGACGATAATCCGCAAGGGATCGATGCCGAGGGCATCAGCTTGATCGGTCATCCAGACGAGTGTTGCGGCGCAATCATCGATCGCGGTCGGAAAGGGGTGTTCCGGGGCCAGGCGATAGTCGGGTGAAACCACGACGGCGCCTGCCATATTGGCAAGCGTCCGGCAGATATCCTCATGGGTTTCCGGCGCGCCGATCACAAAGCCGCCGCCATGGAGATAAAGCAAGGCCGGTGCACCCTGGCGCGGCGCGGCCCGACCGCGCCATATCTTCAACCTGATGGCGCCCACATGGCTTTCCAACATCTCGGCCACGTCCTCGAGTGGCCACTGGATGTCTGCGAAACTGTCCAGATACTGCAGCCGCGCCTGCGCCGGGGTGCAACTTTCCACCGGCGTTTCCGGATCGCCCGGCCAGGCAAGGGCGCGTTTGGCGGATTCGTCCAGTTGCGTCATGCCAGCAAGCTCCTTGCTTCGTCTTCCCGCAATTCTCTTGGCTGTGCGACGATACCCGCAATAGTCTGCGCGATACCGGTTTCACCTGCACGCAGGATCGCTTCCATGACTTCGAGCACATGCAGGGCGAGATCGCCCGAAGCGCGTGGCGCACGGCCTTCGATGATTGCGCGCGCGAGATCGGCAAGGCCAAGCATGCGGTAGTTGGCACGATCCGGCGCTGCGATCGGCCAGTTGACGGCACCGAAGAGTTCGGCTGATGTATCCGTTTCCTGCCAGGGAGCGCCACGGCTGGAGAGTCCGACGGAGCCGCCGAAATTGTCGGGGTCGGGCAGGCGCAGCGAGCCTTCGGTACCGTGGAGCTCGATGGGGTGGTTGGAGTGGCGGAAGACGTCCCAGGAACTGCCGAAGGTGCACGTGGCGCCGCAATCGAATTCAAGCAGCGAAAGCACGCTGGTCGGCGTGCCCACCCTGAATGTGGTGCCCTGTTTCGGCCCCTCGGCGGTGATGAGCCGCTCTTCCTGCCCGCTTGTGGCGACGGCCTGCACACGGCGGATCGGCCCCATCAGATTGACCATCATCGTGAGATAGTAGGGTCCCATATCCATGACCGGGCCGGCGCCGGCCTGGTAGTAGAAGCTGGGATCCGGATGCCAGTGCTCCATGCCGCGCCCCATCATGAAGGCTGTTCCGGTCACCAGCTTGCCGATGGCGCCGCCTTCCATCTGCCGCCGGGCATGGCGTCCGGCCGCTCCCAGGAACGTGTCTGGCGCCGAGCCGAGCATGAGGCCCTGGCCGGCGGCGGCATCCACCAGCCGGCGTCCTTCCGCGGCCGTGACGCCGAGCGGCTTCTCCGTGAAGACATGCTTGCCTGCCGACAGCGCCCGCATCGAAACGTCAAAATGCGCAGCCGGGATCGTCAGATTGAGGATCAGGTCGATGTTCTTGTCGTCAATGAGGCTATCGACGTCAGCTGCCCGCAGATCGAATTCCGCCGCGCGGCGCTTGGTGGCATCTGCGTTGAGGTCTGCACAGGCGACGATTTCGACGTCGCGGAACAGCGGCGCGTTGCGCATATAGGCGAGCGAAATATTGCCGYATCCCACAACGCCTATCCTGAGTTTCATACCATTGGTCTGTGTCATCGAAGAACCTGATTTTGCCGTTGCGGTGTGAAGGGTTGAGGTGCGTTACATTTTAATCGCAAGGAATAAAATATATTGACGCACGGTAACATTTGACCGTAGGTAATGGCAAGACGTGGCGTCGCAATCCCCGCTGAAGAGCCCGCCGTTCCGGTGTTCGGCCGCCTCTCCGGGCGGAAGGGGTTTGGCAAGGCCGGCGAAGCCACGGGGATTGCTCGCGCAGGGAAGCCGCCGGCTTCGGTACCGGCTGTCATCAACGAATAGGTCAGGACCGAGACATGAAAAATGCTGAGCTGCAGATCGGCTGCCAAACATTCACCTGGGAGATGCTGGGTACCGGTTGGAGCGGCGGTCCGGACGATCTGGTGCGCGCCATTGCCGATGGCGGATATGCCGGTATCGAAATCACCGACACGATGATCGGTCACTACGCGCTCAAGCCTGCCGACTTTGCCCGCACCCTGACGGATGCCGGTTTGGCGCTGGTTTCCTTTGCCTTCGGCTCCGCCAGCGGCTTCACCATGGCGGAAAAGATTGCCTCCGATCTCGACGCGGCGCGGCGATGGGTCGATTTCGCGGCGAACTTTCCCGTTGCGATGGTATCGATGGGATCGGCGACGGTCGTCTCGGATGGTCCTCTCGATGAGAATTTCGCCATTGCGGCCGAGTGCTACAATCGTGCGACCGAGTTC